>CAYMSG010000019.1:0-20039 GCA_964392955.1 uncultured Chitinophagaceae bacterium
CTGTTAACACTGGAGCCGAATGTACCAATACAGTTTCGGGGACAACTATTGCAGCGACTCAATCTTTGGCCGCATGTACAGGTACAGCCGATGATGATGTTTGGTATTTTTTTATTGCAACTTCGGTAAGTCATACAATTACAGTTACACCTTCAGGTGCCACTCCTATAAGTAATATTGTTTTTCAGGTTTACAGTGGCACTTGTGTCTCTCTTACAAGTTTAGGGTGCATAAATTCTACCAGTGGTGCAGCAGCCGAAATCACAACTCTTACTGGCCTTACGATTGGTTCTACGTACTATTTCCGTGTTTATAGTCAGGGGAACGGAAGTGGACAGGGAACATTTACAGCCTGCGTAAGCTTAGCTCAACCAGCTAATGTTTCTACTGGTAAAAGTTTTATTAATATAACACGACCCGGTGGCGGGACAATCGTACCTGGAGATGAATTAGAGATCAGGGTTTCTGTAAATGTTTCGAATGCAGGAAGTAATAACATTTTCCGCTTTCGTTATAATGACACTCTTCCTTCTAATTTAACATTTGTACCGGGCTCTCTCCGATTGTTGACTAATGAATCAAAGTTATATGCAAGTTATTCTGATGCAGCAGGTGATGATGCAGCGATGTATAACAATGTAAATCGAACCATTCGTTTTAATCTTGGCAGGGATACGACTAATATGTCAAGGGGAGTAGTTAATAATACCGGCATTGATAGTACCAGTGGTGGGTATGTAAGATCAAATACACATGCACCACGTGGTAACGGGATGCTAGTGATTGTTACATACCGGGTTACAGTTGATGCAGCTACGCCATTTAATACCATCATCAATTATGGTCCTGGTGCTTTACGTTACCGTAATATGCTTAACGCCGTTGGTGCTATTGATTATGAACTGGCTCCTAATCCTCTTTCGTTTATTGTATACCCCAACTATGGGTTGTGTAATAACGCAACAGGTGCAAACAACGTAAGCCCCGGTAGTGGCGATTTTGGTTCAGGTACATCACATAACGGCGCAAATCCCGGAACCGTTCCGGGTTATAATTATGTAAGCGTTTCAACCGGAAACCCCGGTGATGGAAATTATGCCGTAATTAAAAATCTTAGTCCAAGTGAAAGTACTAACCCATTTGTAGTTAGACCACAGTCACCCAGTGTTGATCGTGTATTTGGTGTATGGGATATCATTGGCGATCATACAGGTGCTGCTGATCCATTAGCAGGGAATCCTCCCTCACCTAATGGAGCAAACGGTGGTTACATGCTTGCCGTAAATTCTGCCTATCAATTAAGTATTGCCAACAATCAAACCATTTCCGGTTTGTGTGAAAATACGTATTACGAATTTTCGGCCTGGTTCCGTAATATTTGTAAACGTTGTGGTATTGATAGCTTGGGAAGGGGGGCATCATCAACAAGCCCTCCTGCTACCTATATACCAACTGCTTCCGGAGACTCGTCAGGTGTTAAACCCAACCTTACGTTCCAGATAGATGGCATTGATTATTACCTGTCGGGTGATGTTGATTATATTGGTGTATATGGCCAATGGATAAAAAAAGGATTTGTGTTTATGACAGGACCCGGACAAACTTCATTAACCATTTCTATCAAAAACAATGCACCCGGTGGTGGAGGTAACGACTGGGCAATGGATGATATTGAGTTCAGAACCTGTTTGCCCGATTTGGAAATGCGTCCAAGTATCAATCCAACTTATTGCCGGAACGGACAGGTGGATATATCTGTAGCTGTAAGTACGTTCTTTAATAACTTTTCTTACTATCAATGGGAAAGGAGTACTGATAACGGAGTTACCTGGTCACCCGCACCTGAAGCACCTTCAGTACAAACGTTTAATTATGTAAATGGGGGCGGTACTTATAGGGATACCGTCGCATTACCTTCTTTTATTGCCACACCAGCAGTGGATGGATTCCGCTACCGGATTCGGACATCTACTTCTTTGTCAAATATTGGTGTTGAAAATTGTGCAGTGTACAATAATACGGACGTAGTAACAGTAGATGTACACCCAACATGTGATGTGTTACCAGCACAGGTTGTTGCTTTCAATGCAGAACTCAAAAACAGTTATGCACTTCTTAAATGGAAAGTAAAGAATGAACTTTCATTGGCCAGCTATACAGTAGAGCGAAGTACAGATGGTATTAATTTTAAATCGGCAGGAATTGTTTTTGCCAAAGGCGCAATGACAGGCGAGGAGCAATACATATTCAACGATCCGCAAAAAGTTACCGGTAAAATATTTTATCGCTTAAGGTTAAATGCAACAGAAGGTGTAAGTAAGTTCAGTGATATTGTTGCCGTTTCAACCGATCTGCAAAAAGGATTTCTCATCAGTAATCTTGTAAATCCGTTTTCGGGTAAAATCAGTTTTCAGCTTGAAACTTATCAGAGTGGTTCAATTGATGTGCAGTTAACTGATGCTTCGGGCCGTATGATTTTACAACGAAAACTACAAGTGAATAAAGGAATAAACGCCATGGTGATTGATGTGCCGGCTCAACTGCAACCTGGTTCATATGTGTTACGTGTGGTGGGAGATAATGCGGTTGTAAATAAAGTGATCCAAAAAAAATAAGCTGATTTTTAGTTACACAGGGTTGAAACAACACCCTGTGTTTTCACTTATATACCATGATAAAATAAATTAGTTGTGGTAAGTGAAAGCTTTTACAGATTGAATTTTACTGTTATCTTCTACAAGCGCTTCGTGCTATAAGGTATAGCTTTATGAGTTGTGGGTGTTCCCAGCCTGCATCATTGTAATCCCATGATCCATGAAGCGTACCCGCCTCTTACACATTTACTTTATTATACTTAGCTGCATAGCAGGCAGCGATGTATTGGCACAGGCAAATGTATTGGTGGGCAAAAGCTTCGTCAATATTACAAGACCATCAGGAGGTACTGTTGTACCCGGCGATGAATTGGAAATACGCTTATCATTTTTTGTTTACGCCGGAACATCAAGCCATATCTTCCGCACAAGGTATAATGATACCATCCCCAATAACCTTACCTATGTAAGCAACTCATTAAAATTGCTTACAAATGAGGGAAAACAATACAAAGCATATACTGATGCAGGCAGTGATGATGCCGCCATGTATAACAACTCCAATAAAACCGTTCGCTTTAATCTAGGGCGTGATACGGTGCGGAATGGATATTCCTTTACGGTAGGGAATGTAAGCAGTACATCTGTTGATACTACGGAGGGGGGAGGGTACTTTAACCGAAGCACACACCGGCCACGTGCAGGGGGTGGTACTTTCGGAACTGGTATGTTGCTGATTGTAGCTTACCGTGTAACGGTTGATATGGCCACACCCTACAATACCATTATCAATTATGGATCTGGTGCAGTACGTTACCGACGTGTAATTGGTGCAGGTGCAGGTGCAGATCAATTAACAGCAGTACCCAATAACTTAATGTTTATTGTGTATCCCAATTATGGATTGTGCAGTAATGCCACTGGTTCCAATAACATCTCTGCAGGAAATGGTGATTTCAGTTCGGGCACTAATCAAAACGGAACAAACCCTGGTGCAGCAGTACCTGGTTATGTGTTTGGAAATATTACTGCCAATTTCCCTGGTGATGGTAGCTATGCTGTAATAAAAAACTTAAGCCCGAATCAGCTGACCGATCCGTATGTTGCCCGTCCGAACACAACCTCAGGTAATCGGGTGTTTGGCGTATGGGATATTATTGGCGATCATACCGGTGCAGCCGATCCGGTGGCGGGAAATCCTGCTGCTGCTTCAGGTGCAACAGGCGGCTACATGCTGGTTGTAAACTCCGCATTACAATTAAGTGTTGCCAACAATCAAACGATCTCAGGTTTGTGTGAAGAAACATTTTATGAATTTTCGGCCTGGTTCCGAAATGTATGTAAGCGATGTGGCAGCGATAGTTTGGGAAATGGTGCATCAGGCACCAGTGTGCCTGCTGCCTATATACCTACTGCTCCCGGGGATTCCTCCGGTGTAAAGCCAAATCTTACATTTCAGATCGATGGGGTAGATTACTACACCACGGGGAATATTGATTACGCAGCTCCCTGGGGTGAATGGGTGAAAAAAGGATTTGTATTTAAAACAGCACCCGGGCAAACATCACTCACCATTTCCATTAAAAATAATGCACCCGGTGGTGGTGGAAATGATTGGGCAATGGACGACATTGCTTTTGCAACCTGCCTGCCTGCTTTGACTATGCGCCCAACCAATACACCCACCTATTGTTTGAATAATCAAATTGATATTTCGGTTGCAGTCTCCACTTTTTTTGACAACTATTCCTACTATTTATGGGAGCGCAGTACAGATGGTGGCAGCAACTGGACCGCAGCACCTGAACTACCCGGTATGCAAAACTTCAGCTTTACAAACTTTAGTGGTGAATATCGTGATACGGCTTTCTTACCTTCTTTTATTTCATCACCTGCTTACGATGGATATAAATACAGGATACGTGTTGCAACTACAAGCGATAATCTTACCTCAGGCGATTGTGCAGTGTACAATGCAGTTGATATTATTACAATTGATGTAAACACGTCTTGTGATATTTTGAATATGCAGCTAAAGAACGAGCAGGTGCATCATCAACAACAAAAAGCATTGCTGCAGTGGAATGCTTTTGCTGAAAAAGGAAATTTCAGTTTTACAATTGAACGTAGTACGGATGGCCGGAACTTTACAGCAATCGGAAAAATAGATGGAACGGCCGGTTCATGGCAAGTCTATCGTTTTGTTGATCCTGCTCCTGCTGTCGGTAAAAATTATTATCGTATACGTATGATACCGGCTGCGGGTGCAGAAAAAATAAGTGCAACGCTCTTGCTGATGGAAAAGGGGCAAGAAGAATTCGTGATCAGCTCATTGGTAAATCCGTTTGCAGCACAGCTTCGGTTCGATGTGCAGTCGCCTTTTAAAGAAACGGTAATAATCCAGTTGATTGATGTTACAGGTAAAGTGTTGTATTCGAAACATGAATTGGTTTCATCCGGCATTAACCGAATGCAGTTGAACAATTTGCCAAACATGAAAAGCGGAATCTATATCCTGCGGTTACACACCAGCCTTGGTGTAATAACGAAACAAGTAAAAAAAGCACAGTAACAAAACGGCAGGAACATTACATCACCTGCGCATCATCACTCACTTCCGTATTTGTTTCAACAGTTGTATTGGTTTCTTCTTCGTTACGGTGTTTAAAGAAGCGTTTTTGAAAAACCAAAATCGTGATAACGCCGGTTGAAATGGCAGCATCAGCTATATTGAAAATAGCCTGGAAGAATGTGAATGGTTTACCTCCCCAGATCGGTACCCATGAAGGCATCATTTTGTTTTCAATGATGGGGAAGTACAACATGTCCACTACATGGCCATGCAGAAACGATGAGTACCCTTTGCCGGTTGCTTTTGCCAAACCATCGTACCCAAAATACGTATCGGTAGCCGCATTATAGATCATGCCTTTGTCGAAGATCATTCCATAAAATAAACTGTCGATGAGATTTCCCAATGCACCGGCATAGATCAATGCGGCACAAATGATAAATCCTCTGTGGTATTTTTCTTTTACAATTTTTACCAGGTACCAGCTGCCAAACAGAACAGCGCCCAGGCGGAACAAGGTCAGTGCCATTTTCGCCCATTCACTGTTACCCAGCTTCCAGCCATACGCCATGCCTGCATTTTCGATAAAGTAGAGCCGGAACCAGTTGCCCAGGATATACTTTTCATCCTGGTACAGCATGGTGGTTTTGATCCAGATCTTCAAACCCTGATCCGCAAACAAAATGATGAGTATGATGAATATAACGTAACGAAGTTTCACTGATAATAATTTTAGTGGACAAAGATAGTAGAAAGGGAGTGAAGCTACACGCCGTTCGCTGCTCGCCACTCGCTATCATCTGGAAAGCTTATTCAGGAATCCCAGTAGCATCTTTTGCTCATCATTAATCTCGCCTAATAATTCAACTAGTTTATCCTCTTTGCCAAAATTTAATCGCTGTGCAATTAACAAATGGGTCTCTAATTCGTATGAAGAGCCTAATGAAATTTCTATAAATCTTGCATAATCTTTTTCACTGGTTCGGCTGCTGCCCTCGGCAATATTAGCGGGTATTGACACGCCAGCTCTATTAATCTGTGAAATAATACCGAACTTTTCTGCAGATGGAAATTCATTTGTCAGTTGAAAGGAATTAACTGCGATATCCATTCCTTTTTGCCAGATGCGAAGCTCTTTAAAATTTTTCATGTGAGTGTTTTATTTTAAAGTTAGAAATTACGAGCAGCAAGCAGCGTGAAGCAGGCAGCGTTATTCCTCAAAATACACTCGTTTCACCCGTTGACTGATACCCGTCATCAGCTCATAGGCGATCGTATTGCTCCATTTGGCAACAGTATTGATGGATAGATCCTTTCCGAATGCAATGGCCTCATCGCCTTCAGTTACATCGGGAATATCGGTTACATCCAGCATGGTCATATCCATACAAACCGTGCCGATAACAGGGGCTTGTTGTCCGTTGATCAGCATATAGCCTTTGCCGTTACTCAGGTTGCGGGGATAGCCGTCGGCATAGCCCATACGGACTGTTGCAATTTTTGAAGGACGGGTAATGACACCTCTTCGGTTATACCCCACCGTTTCACCTGGTTGTAAAGTTTTAATTTGAGCGATGGTTGTTTTCAACCGCAAAGCTTCTTCTAACTGTAATTGACCGGCAGCAGTGCTGATGCCATACATACCAATGCCCAGCCGCACCATATCGTATTGCAATTGTGGGTGACGTATCGTGCCGCTGGAATTATCAAGGTGGCGAATAAAGGAATAGTTTAATTGTGTTTCGATAAATGCACAGGCGTCTTCAAAACGTTTTGACTGCAGTAACGTGAAGTCGTCTTCATTGGCATCTTCGCTGGCTGCCAGATGGCTGAATACGGATTGAACAGTAAATCTGTTTTTTGCAGCGAGTTGTTGGCAGAGCACAGGTAATTCATCCGGCATAAAACCGAGCCGGTGCATACCAGTATCAATTTTTAAATGAACAGGATAGCTGTTGATGCCTTCTTGCTCAAAATATGTTTCAAACGCCTGTAAAATGGAGAATGAAAATAATTCCGGTTCAAGATTGTGTTCAACCAATGCATCAAAAGTTGC
This sequence comes from uncultured Chitinophagaceae bacterium, assembly GCA_964392955.1. Taxonomy (GTDB): domain Bacteria; phylum Bacteroidota; class Bacteroidia; order Chitinophagales; family Chitinophagaceae; genus Lacibacter. The sequence continues at coordinate 7,223 of CAYMSG010000019.1, forward strand.
AGGCTCGGGATTCATTACCATAATGGGCAATGTAATGCCTGCTTTACGTAATTCAACGCCCTCGTCGGCAAACGCAACAGCGAGGTAATCGGCTTTCATAAACTGCAGCAGGTTAGCAATTTCATAACTGCCGCTTCCATACGAGAAAGCTTTTACCATGGCCATGATCTTGGTAGCCGGGCGAAGCAAACGTTGATGTGCTTTAATATTTCGGGCAATGGCACTGAGATTGATTTCAAGAACCGTTTGATGTGTTTTCTGTTCCAGCAATTGCGCTACACGATCCAACTCAAACACACGGGCACCCTTGATGAGGATGCTTTCGTTATGAAAGGAAAGTGTTGCAAACTGGTGAAGGAATTCAGCTGTTGAAGAAAACGAAACCACTTCAATTGATGACGGAATTAATGGAAGCAGTAATTGTTTTGTTCTTTCGCCCACTGTAATTAATCGGTTAACTGCATGGCTTTGCATGAGTGCAGCTATCGACGTATAAACAGTTTGTTCCTGGTCGGCGGTTAATTGAAAATCGGAAAGGATAACAGTGCGGGTTGGATGCTGCCGTTGCTGCTGCAGCATATTCAAAGCAATGATAAGTGAGCTGAGGTCGGCACTGTAACTGTCGTTAATGATGGTTGTATGATGTATACCACTTTTCAATTCCAATCGTAAACTCACCGGACGAAGCTGCTTGAATTTTTCTTTTACATCGTTAACCGGAACCTGCAGGTAGATGCAGGCACATAAACAGGTAATTGCATTTTCGATGGAAGCATCATCTGTAAATGGAATGCTGATGCTGTCGTTTACAGTTCTACTTGTAAAATGAATGGTTGTTTCGATGGATTGTTTTGCAATACGATTAATAACGAAACTATTGTTGTGGTTTGTGCCCCAGTTAAGGATCTGTTGATGCGAAAACGAAAGTGCCTGCAGTTTTTCTGTTGAACAGATGACAGCAGATGCATGCCGGAACAGAATTGATTTTTCATCCAGCTTTTCCTGTCGGTTGATAAAACCATCCGCATGTGCTTCGCCAATATTGGTTAAAATGCCCAGTGTAGGCTGAATGATTTGTTGCAACTTTTCCATTTCGCCTTTCTGCGAAATACCAGCTTCGAAAATTGCCAATGTATGTTGTGGCTGTAATTGCCATACACTTAAAGGAACACCTACCTGCGAGTTGTAACTCTTAGGACTTCGGACGATCGCATGATGATCAGACAATAATTGATACAGCCATTCTTTTACAATTGTTTTTCCATTACTGCCGGTAATGCCGATCACCGGAATAGTAAATTGACGGCGGTGATACGCTGCCAACTGCTGCAACGCATGTAATGTATCTGCAACCAAAAGAATGTTGGCATCCGGTAATTGCTCAACAGAAACTCTTTGTTGTACAATGAAATTACGGACGCCTTTGTTGTATGCTTCTTTTATAAAATCATGACCATCTCTGCGGCTGGTAAGCAGTGCAAAAAATAATGCGGTGGGCGGATGGATTACACGTCGGCTATCGATCAGCAAATGTTCAACATTGCAGCTGGCATCTGCCTGTTGTAAATAAACAGCTTCAATAATTTCTGCAATGCGATCAATACGATAGTGCGACATAAATTTACAGACTAACCCGGCATATCAGGAGGTGTGCCTTTTTTCTTATGATAGATGGAATAAATGATAGAGCCGCCAATACAAGCTACAATTACAACAAGGGAAATTACTACCTGTGTGCTTTTGTTTACAACCGTTCCGATCAATTCTTCTCCCAGCATTTTCAAACCAATAAAAACAAGCACAATGGCAATACCTTGTTGCAGGAAGTCAAATTTACTGACTGCGCCCCTCAACAAAAAGAAGAGTGAACGTAATCCTAATACAGCAAACACATTCGATGTATAGATTACGAGCGAAGCATATTCACTCTTTCGGTCAACAATTCCCATTACGGCAGGGATGGAATCCAGTGCAAATACAATATCTGTTGTTGCCAGCATTACCACTACTACAAACAGTGCCGTGTAAACCGGTTTGCCGTGTTGCTTGATTACATATTTACCATGTCCATCTTCCATGGTGATGGGTAAGAATTTTTTAAGAAAGAGATACACTTTACTTTCCCTCGGATCATATTCTTCTTCCTGGTTTGTAGTGAACATTTTGAAACCGGTGTACACCAGAAATGCGCCGAAAATATACAGCACCCAATGAAAACGGTTCACCAGTTCTACACCCAGTGTAATAAAAATAACACGGAACACAATTGCCATCAATATACCAATCAGCAGCACACGTGGAATGTATTGCTCTTTCACTTTAAAAAAACTGAAGATCAGAACGAACACGAAAATATTATCGATACTTAAGCTCCACTCCATAAGGTAAGCTGCTACGTATTCCAGCGCTGCGGGCTTCCCATCTTCATACCACATAAAGCCGCCAAAACCCAATGCAAGCAATACCCAAAAAATGGTTTGCTTTAACGCTTGTTTTGTGGTAAGATGTGCCGATTTTTTGCTGAGCAAACCCAGGTCAAATACAATGGCAACTACTAATACAATTCCGAAAACGAGATAAGTGATCTGTGTGTGCGTCATGAATATTAATTCAAAAAATGAAAACGTTATACTTGTTTACTATAGGTTCGTTTGCGCCATTGCATATAACCAAAGCCGATCAATACAATCATGACGATGGGTATTGCAATATTGATCAACTGCCATTGCAACCGCTGTTCGGTTACTTTTTGCGGATTCAATAAACGTAAGGCTACATCTTTATTCCGCAAAGCTACGATTCCTGCATTGCCCGTCATGTATTCGAGAGTGTTTTGCAGAAAAGCTTTGTTGGCATAGGTACGTTCCTGCACACGGCTGTAGCCCATACTGAAGGGTTCCTGTTTGGTGAAACTGTTGAGCAACACATCGCCATCACCTACCACTAATTGTTGAGTAGGTGCATCCGTTTGTGTTTGAAACGAGCCATAGGCAGTTGTAAAATATTGCCGCATTTCTGCCGATGCCCGGTTGGCATAAAAACTGTTGAATTTCCCTTCCAGCAAAACGCCGACCGGTAAATTCTTTTTGTTGTAAAGGTTGATGTCTTCGATGGTTTGTAATTCCTGCAAGCTGATGATGGCAGGGGTGCTTACAAATTTTGCATTTTCGCTGGAGCTGAGAAGAACTGTTTTGGTGATTCCTTCTGCTTTCACTGTATCCAGTGTATTGGTAAACTGACTTAGAACGGGCTCTAAATTTTTGGTAATGGGATGATTCCCGGTTGCAGTTAACAGGGGGTAGTAGTTAAACGGTACATCAGCTAACTGCGGTTGCCCGCCGGCGTTACCAACAACCAGTTTACTGAGATCGCATTGCTGATCCTGCAGCAGATCCCGGTTAATGCGTACACCATAGCGAAACAGCAGGTCATCCAGGTTCAACCCACGATCATAGGCCAGTGTTTGTGCCACAAATGCAAGACTGTCTTTTTCTGCATGTAGCATATCGAGGAACCACAATAGTTTACCGCCTTGCATGATGTACTGATCGATCTTCATTTTAGCAGAGTCAGTAAAACCGATCGATGGCTTTACGATCATGACGGCTGCAAATTCTTTTGGTATAACAGGTGTTGCATTTGGATCGATGATGCGGAAGAGATAATCGGCATCTAACGTTTGTACAAGATCAAACGTTTCGGGACCCATTGGCTGGCCGTTTCCAATCATATAACCGATCAATGGTTTTTGTTTGCGTTGAATTTTTTCAATGGCATCTGCAAACTTAAATTCCAGCAATGCTTCTGCATTACTGATGCTCTTTGCTTCATCGGTCACCAGGCTACCGGTTAAAGGGTCACGGCTGTATTCTGTTTTACCGCTGAGTAAATCAACCGACATGACTTTGCCTCTGTATTTCACTAAAGCAGACGGATAAACTACACGTTGTGTTTTGGCTTCTTCTTTTTCCTGAACTTCCAGTGTATAAGGCAAAATACCAAGGCTCTTTAACGAATCGGTGATCATTTGCTGAATCACTTCATTTCTAAAGTTTGGATTTTTATCACTGATGCTATCCACATTCACAGCGTTCATTCGTAATTCGTTAATCACCTCCCCAAACATGAAGTTCTTCGCTTCATCATCAAACAGTTCATCTACAGACTTATAGTTGATCTGCAGGCGGTTGCCACTGTAATCTTTCATTTCACTGAGCAGATCGTTGGTGCTGTTACGTAATTTTCTGAATGATGCACGAAAATCACCTTTCAGGAACACATCCACTGTGATTGTGCTGTCGATATTTTTTAAGAGCGCTTTTGTTTGAGGCGAAAGAGAATAGCGTTGCTCGGCCGTAAGGTCCCACCGTAAACGAAGCGATGAGGAAAGAATATTGAGCCCTGTTAAACCTGCCAACAGCAGTATCCATCCGTAGTTGATCGAAAGCAATTTTTTCATGGGTGCTTACTTTTTGCGGCCAATGCGTTGTACGGTGATGAATAGGGTGAAAAAAATTAAGCTGAGAAAGTACACAATATCACGACTGTCGATGACTCCTTTTGATAAACTGCGGAAATGGAATTCCATACCCAGCAGTTCAACAATATAATCGGCACCGGTACCAACCAATTGGCTCAATGCGGTAAAACCACTGTAGAGGACAAAACAAAAAAAAGCGCTCAATAAAAAAGCAACAACGGGGTTTAAAGTAAAGCTGCTGCAACAAAGTCCGACGGCTGTAAACGCAGCACATAAAAACAGCAATCCGATATACGAACCGGTAATGCCACCCATATCAATTGTTGTTCCTTCTGCACTCATGGCATTGATGGTAAACAAGTAGGTAAGCGTTGGCAACAATGCAATCAGTACTACCAGTAATGCTGCCAGATATTTGCCCCACACAATTTGCCAGGCCGTAAGCGGACGGGTAAACAATGTTTCCATGGTTCCGCTACGCCATTCATCGGGGAAAAGGCGCATCGTTACAGCAGGTATCAGCAATAAAAGAATGTAAGGGGAAAGGTTGAAAAAATTTTCCAGCGTAGCATAGCCATAATCTAAAATGTTGAAGCTGGAGAACACGAACAGAAACAACCCGTTCATTAACAGGAAAAGAATAATGGTAATATACCCCGTTAGATTACTGAAAAACTGGCGGAATTCTTTTTTGCAAATGGCCCACATAGAGCAGCAAAAATAAAGGAATCTGTTAGTCCTTCCGAACCTTAATTCAGGAGTTCAGGTACCCCCATGTTTTCAGGCTAGCCCTTAACCTGTCAAAAGGCAGAATCAAGTTGCCTGATCAGCATTCAAATTTCCGGTCAATTATTTAGAATTTTCGGATTGAGGTATTATCTTTAGTGTTGCTCCGATATCTTCCGAAGACATCACCCCCTTTAACCTGTAGAAACCAAAAACATCTAAATCCCGGGAGTGATGAAAAGAATTTTATCAGGATTATTCATCCTTATTTTCGGCGTTGTTGAAGTAAATGCACAGGTAGTGTTGTATTCTACGGATTTTGGTACCGGAACATCATTACCTCCGGGCTGGATAGTAACAGGCCCTCAATCAGCAAACATTGAAAGTTCAACAGCGTCAGTATCATCCGGGTACTCATTTCCCATTTCGTCATCCGGCGGTTCCAATTTAAACGATGGTGCAGCAGGTACAATTGCAGGTACCGCTACAATAACAGTAAGTGGTCAGGTAAATACAACTGGTTATTCAGGTATTCAGGTTTTATATGCTGCCAGAAGAACAGATACCTACGTAGGCACTATTACATTTGAGTGGAGCAGCGATGGTGTAACTTGGAATAATATTGCTTATACAGATGTTGCGGGTAATTCGATATGGTCTATTATAAATGGCGGGGCTTGGCTAACACTACCAGTTGGAGCAGAAAATCAGCCCGATCTGCGATTCCGGTTTATCATAACCAGAACCAGTTCATTGCCGGGTAACTACCGCATAGATGATTTTACAGTACAAGGGTTTTCACTAACAGGTACTCAACCATCCCATTATTTTCGGTCAAGGCAATCCGGAGTTTGGAATCTTTCTTCCAGTTGGGAATCGTCACCAGATAATGTCAATTGGATTCAAGCAACGCTTATCCCAACCGCAACAGCTCAAACAATTGTTGTACGCAACGGCCATACTATTACGATTAATGGAAACATAACAGCTGATCAACTTATCGTTGAAAACGGGGCTGAGTTAAATCATCCAAACGCCTCAACTTTTACGTTGAATGATGGTGCTGCTGATGATTTAACAATTTATGGAACATATGTTTTTTACGGTAATTCACCGGCAGGATCAGGAAACTATGTGGTAGAAAGTGGGGGTGTGATACGGGCCGATGCCAACACAGGAGGTAATGCTGATGACTTAGCATTTAGTTCAAACGGCAGGGTTCTTTTTAAAACAGGCAGTGTTTTCGAATGGAATAATACCGGTCAATTCGGTGCCACTAACGTTACTTATTTTCAAAGTGATGCTGAGCGGCCTGTTTTCAGATTGTCCAGAAATATTGGTCTTGCTGTTGGAGGTGCTAATTCATTAGTTGTACGAGGGCTATTTGAAGCAAATGGGAATCTGACGTTTGCAGGTGCTGGCGTTAAAATATTCCGGGATGGTATTATCGGTACCGGAACAATTACACAGCAGCTATCTTCTGGTCCGTTGCAGATCTCCGGCACGGATGCGCAGCTTGGTGGAACAGGAACAATCATATTAGAGGCGGCAGGTTTACAGATAAATGCAGGTGCACAGGTATTGTTGGTGTCAAATAAAACAATCAATAATTTTTCTTTCACAAACAATGGCACCTTCAATTGCCAGCAGTTTATTGTTTCCGGTTCAACATCATTTGTAAATGCACCGGGTGCTTCCTTAGGTATTGGCTCAGCCGATGGCATTACAACCGCGGCTGCGGGCAATATCCAAACAACCGGCGGCAGACTCTTTAATAGTAATGCAACGTATAACTATAATGGCGTAACGAATCAGGTAACAGGCAATGGTTTACCTGCAGCTGTGCAGGTATTGTCTATTTCAAGCTTTGGAGGAGTTGGCAATAATACGGTTACTCTGACGACGACGAATACGACTGTTGATCGTTTCAACCTCAACACGGGATATTTTGTTGCAGGCACAAATGGTAATCTGAATATTGCAGATGGCGGTGCTGTTTTTGGTACAGGTGGTCATCAGCCGAACAATCCGGTGGCCGGAACAATTACTTTTTTAGGCAATGGAAAAACAGAAGGGTCCACCCCGGGTTTTCCGAACTTATATGCGGTAATCGTAAATGGCGGTGTCAATTTTAATGGCGACTTGATGGTTGGGTCTGCTACTGTTCTAAACAGGTTACAAATTAACAGCACAGCTTTTGTACAAACCAATGCGCCTTTTTATGCAGCAGGTTCAACACTTATTTATAATACAAACGGCGTTTACAGCAGAAGTATTGAATGGGGGAACTCTGTCGGTGCACAGGGGTTTCCTCACCATGTAATTGTGCAGGGAAATACAATTCTTAATCTGTTCACGAATCCGGTAATGCCTGCTCAACTTGAGATCGGCGGCAATCTCATCATCGGAAATGAAAATGGAAGAGGCGAGGTACACATGAACAATGGAATGAACAAACCACTTTCTGTTTTAGGAGATGTTATTATTGGATCAGGTGGTGCAGCAACAAGTGTGCTGCAGCTTTCTTCAGCCAATGGTGGTGATTTATTGTTGAGTGGAAACTTTATACGGTATAACAACAGTTCCTTCAATCCGGTTAGCCGGGTTGTAGTTTTCAGAGGTAACACAACCACAACAATCAGTACACCGGGTGTCAATACACCGGGTATTTCATCGCAGGATTTCAATTATCTGAGTTTGCAAAAAACAGGAGGCGCATCCGTTAGCCTGCAATGTGCAATTGGGATTATAAATGAAGTTTCATTTATAAGCGGATACATTATCAGCACAAACAACAATCTTTTAATTTTTAACGATAACGCCATAGCCATTGGTGCAAATGCGGCTTCTTTCGTAAACGGTCCAGTTCGAAAAATCGGGAATGATGCATTTGTATTTCCGGTTGGTAAACCAGAACTTGCGGGACCTGCCGGTGGCGGGTATCGCTTCATAGGTATATCAGCGCCAGCGCAAATAACCGATGCATTTACAGCCGAATTTATGGTAGCCAGCGCAACTGCACTTGGTCCGCTTGGAGCAGCAGCAGTGAGTGCCGGTTTAACAAGAGTAAGCCGCTGTGAATACTGGCGGCTGGCTCGTACCAATGGTTCTGCAACGGTAAATGTTACTCTTTCGTGGAATGCGAGGAGTAACTGCAATGTTTCTTATGTTTCTGATCTTCCAACCCTTGCAATTGCTCATTTCAACGGAACTGTTTGGGATTCGTTTGGTGCAAATTCAACCACAGGTAACGTAACTAAAGGTTCTGTGACCTGGAACAATGTTTCTGATTTCAGCCCCTTCTCATTGGCAAGCACCGATTTCTTAGAAAACGTTCTCCCGCTCGAGTTATCAGTTTTTAAAGTACGGGCCCGAACATCAGATGTGGCTATCGACTGGATGCTGGGGAACAATATCGATTACGATGAATACATACTTGAGCGTAGCAAGGATGGTATTCGCTTCGAAGCATTGAAGCTGGTACAGGCCAAAGTAATACTCCATACAGCAGCTTATGCAGAAGAGGATAAAAACCCGTATCATGGCTGGAATTATTATCGGTTAAGAACAATTGACAAAATGGGCAGGGCCCGTGTATCGCAGGTAGAAAAAGTTTGGTTTGGCCGCCACGAGCTGATCCGAATCAGCCCCAACCCGGCCTCAGAAAAAATCCTGATCAGTTTTGCCGAACCGGGCACAATATCCCAAATTGAACTTGTGAATATGACCGGCCAGGTAATACAGCGGGTTCAGGCAGTTACATTGAATACAGAAATTAATTTAATGCATTTGCAAGCGGGAATGTATGTGCTCCGGATAACAGGAACGAATGGACTTTCAATTAAACGTTTCATTAAATACTAATGATCCGGTTGGTTGATTTTTTTATACGACCAGCATACTTCTTTTTAGTATCATTGCGATACAGAGAGGTTTTATAACAAGTGAATTCTATCAATAATACAGCATATAATTATGAAGAACATACTTGGGGTCATAAAATTGATCTGCGTGGACTTGACTTTCCCCGATTAAAGTTTGATTATCTTCTGCAAGCGCTGTTGTCCAAAAAACCGGAAAAAGTATTAGAAGTTGGTTGTGGTGCAGGCAAGTTCATTTTCGCTTTGGCGGACCATTTGCCTGATACCGAATTTACAGGTATTGACATAAGCCATCAGGCAATTTCAAAAGCACAATCTTTAAATCGAAACAGTAGAATTAAATTTTCTGTGGCAGATGCAACAAAAATGAATTTCAACACGGACTCTTTCGATGCAATAATTATCCTGGATGTATTGGAACATGTTCACAATCCCTGCAAAGTAGTCCATGATTGCAACAGATTTCTAAAAGCAGGCGGGGTTTTGCATACTTTTATTCCATGCGAAGCTCATTCTGTTTATTGGCTCTCAGAAAAACTAACAGGCTTCCATACCAAAGAAAGAACTGCAGGTCATATACAACGCTTTACGAGGAGCGATGCTGTTTCATTATTCAATGACAGGTTTACCCTTTTACAAACGAAATATAGTTTTCACTTACTCGGCAGTATTTTAGATTATCTACTTTTTACGGCATTGTTAAACGAGAAGTTAAACAGGATATTCTGGAGTGATAATAAGTATTATGCAGGTCGGAAAGAAAAAAAGATGGTATCCGGCATACTCAATGGACTCCTTACAATCGGAAGTTTAATTGGATATTTTGAATCGAAAGTATTACAGAATACAAAGTTTTTTGCAACAGGGGTTCATCTTACTTTTCGAAATAGTAAATAAATTATATGATTGTATTCTAATATGAAAATCAAAGAGATTGTAAATTCCTGGAGTAAAGGCTGGCCGATCGCAGTTTTGTTATATGCAGTTGTTTTTTTGTTTTTTTTGTTTTCTTATCGGACTGAATTGGCGCCACGGTTTACTGATATGATTGGCGAAGCTACAGTTGATAATATAAGCGTTTCATCCAGAATTGCGTTTTATCTCAAAGCAATCCTTCTATTTATTACTGCAACTTTTTTTTCTACCTGCATCATAATTTTAATTAAGAAACATTCTGGGGCAGAAGCGATTCTGGAAAAAGCTTTCGCTTACTCAAAAGTCGCACTTCTTTTCTGTTTACAACAGGTTCTTGGTAACGAAGTGTCTTTTTTCTTCGGCTTGTTTTTTTTATTTAGTTTCAGTCTCTTCCTGATCATTCATCTTTTTTTTCGGAAAAAGATAAGTTTTTATGAGGAAGCTTTTATTCTTGTTGCCGGATTCATACTGGCCTGTTTTGCGGAGGCCGTTTCCATTCAGTTATGTTTAATTTTTTTTGCACAGCTTTCTATTTATATTCTTTACACAAAGTCACCTTTCAGGATAGCAGGTTGTTACAAATCATATTTCATTGTGCACCGTAGTATGATTTTCGTTTCTTCAGTATCAATAGGATGCGTTCTTTCCTATTTATTATTGAAGCCTGAAATTGATTTGTCCGGTACGTTTGTCAGTCTATACAAAGAGCGGAATTTTTCTGCAATCCCAATCAAGGTATATTGGCTTTCTTTTTTAATCATACTTGCTACGTACCTTGTTGTAAAAAAGTTATATACTGCGAACATACTTGAAAATGTCAGTTGGTTATGTTTTACATCGGTATTTATACTGCTGCAGTTCACCATCCATTACCTGCCTTCTTTATTGATGCTGCTTTCTTTTTTTGTGGCCGGTGCCACAAAGTTGGGTAACGGTAAGCGTACAGTTGAGTTGTATAGTTTAATGAACGACTTTTTGTTAAGTATCACTTTTTTCTATTTGGTTAATCAGTTTTTTTCTTCTGTATTAGATCGGAGTTGTGATTTCATTCTCCCTGTTTTTTTTCTGTTGCAGGTCACTTTGCGCCGTAAATATATTACTGCACAAAATCGCATCCGCTATTACCATTATTTGCTGGCAGTAATTCTGCTTCCTTTTGTTTTATTAGTATCGCAGGAAATTGTAATGCTGTTGAATCAGCGGTCTTTTTTCATAAGTAAACTTGGGTATTTTTTTGTTGCCGGCATACTGTTTTTGTTGATTATACTTATTATGATGCAATGGAAGCCACAGCGGTTTTCGTCAATTGTTTCTGTTTTTTTTGCACTGGCTGTAGCGGGAGCAGCACTTTACAATGCATACCATCCGGTTTTTTATGGAACGCCTGATTTGTTTGAAGAGGCAAGCGCTGCCCTGGCAATTAAACGGACCTATTTATACAACGAAGTTCCATTGCTGCAACATTTTAGCCCGCATAACCTCAATGATTATTTAACAGGTCTCCTGTATGCATGGTTTAATAACGACATTTCATTCGGATACAAAATCTATACATGTATATATTCTCTCTTCTTTCTGGTGTATTACTTCTTTTTAGTGAATGTTTTTAATAGTCGTTTTTTTGCTGTTTTATGGACATTTTTTTCAGTTACATTATATGTTCTGTTTCCTTTTTATCATGCAATAGCAGTACTGTTTTTCCTGACTGTTTATTGCTATTTCAGCAATCGTTACTCATTACAAAGGGTACTTAGTACGGCCATCTTACTTCTATTGATGCTGCTATTCAGACCCGATACCGGCTTTGCTTTATTCGTTGCACTTTTACTTGGAACCCCTTTTTCAATAAAATTTTTTACTGATGGATGGATTAAGGCGAAGCGGCTCTATGCTACGCTCTTATTTCTTGCTTTTTTGATTTTTATACTGATCTGTAGTTGGTTTGGCTTTCAGGAAATCTGGAAAAATATCCAGCTCATATTCGGGTATCTGCAATCAGCTCAATCATGGGGATATTCAATCTTATCTAAAATAGTAAATTATAAATTCAGGGTTCATTACTTTGTCTTTCCGGTAGCCGTAGGCTGTATTTTTGTTTATTCCATTTTGCAGCAGGGAATTCAATCAAAACAAAGAGCGTTTCACTGGACAGCTTTGATTTTTTTCTGTATCTATTATTTCGCTAATTTTCAACGTGGATTGGTTAGGCATTCCTTTGTTGAACATACAGACGATAACGTTTCCAGCTTTGTTTTTTTGATCATCAGCCTTTTTGTTTCTGTTATTGCTGTGAAACGAATACGTACATTGAAATTTGCTTTTACTTTTCTTGTTAGTTCGGTTCTTTTAATATGGGTCTTTAAATTCCCACGGCCGCCTCTGTTAAGAAGTTTGTATTCTGCTTCAGTTGATAAGGTACGAACCGATAATATGCCGGTTTTTTCTGAAACAAAAATAAACCGATTTGTACACTTATCGGAAGATGAACTTTTACGGAGCAGACATGCTGTATTTGTTTTTTCAAGAATTGATCAGTTGCGGAATTATTACCGGAGCAGGGATACTGTTGTGCACATGGCCCCGGCTATGTCAGAAATGGAAATATCTGACCCGAAAAAAAAGTATCAAACACTTATTTCGTTGGTAAAGAATAAAATAATCGAGGGGAATATCGATGAGGTTTGTTATCAACCGCTGTCGGGTTATTTTCTGAATGAAAAACCAATTCATTTTTTTAATCAGGGGGTTCACTTTTATCATACCGGTATGTTGCAACGTGTGTTTGTTGATGAAATGCTTGCGGGAAACTCAAGAT
>CAYMSG010000020.1:0-19487 GCA_964392955.1 uncultured Chitinophagaceae bacterium
ATTGTACAATTTGCCGTTGTACATTTCTTTTGAAAAAATACCTGTTTCCGGTCGTTCCATATCAACTACAGAAAAACCGTTCAGCGATGGACGTTTTACAATTTTCGATTCACTGTCGAGCCGTGTAAACAATTTAAATGTCGCCAGTACCGGTTCACCCACATAACAACTTCGTTTGTCGATCGTGGCTTTGATAAATAAGTTTTTTTCAATTTTTTCTTTTGCATTTTCACCCGGCTGTAAATAGTAATCGGGCTTTTCTTCTTCTATTGCTCTTGCATCTGTCACAACAATCTGCACCGGCGAAGAAGTAAGCACTTTGCCTTTTACTTTTACAACAGCCGATGCAATGGGCAACTTACCTTTTATTTTTGGGCGCAGCAAAACGCTGTAGGTTACATATTCGGTTAATGCACCGTTGACCCATGTCCAACCATTTGTTTGATCGAGGCCGGTTACCTGTTCAAAATTGCGGAACGATGGTGCTGTAAATCCGTCGACGTGGCTGGCACCCTCTATCACAAACTGCAGTTGAATTGTTTCGTTTAACTGCACTACTGTTTTGCTGGGAATCACAGAAAATTTTACCTGTGCCGATACAATGGCTACCTGTAACAGCAGCAATACTGTTACTACAAATCTATATGACCGTTGTTGCAACATGCGAGTACAAAAGTAGCGGAAGACTTGCGTTGAGCAGATGCCGTTGATGTAAGTTGATGTTAAAACAACCGCAGATTTAGTTGATTGGATGATGAAAACGGCCTAATAGGCAATTGTCAATTGATAATAGGCAAGAAGAAAATCTGTGTTCTTCTGCGGCTCAGATATCCATTTGTGTAATTAGTGGCTAATCATGCGAATCATCAAATCATCATCTCATCAGCGGTCATAGATCACCCAACTGCGGACGGATCGTTATTTCTTCCACGCAAGCCTGTGGCGAAAGTTGAGAAGTTGCATAGATCATCCGGGCAATGTCTTCAGCTTCCATGATTCGCTTAGCAGAGTTATCAAACCCTTCCCATGAATCGGTCATTACTGCACCGGGAAATACAGACGTTACTTTGATCAGGTGCGGCTTCATTTCTTCCCGCAGATTTTTGCTGAACCCGTGCATGGCAAATTTGCTGATACTGTAAGCCCCTCCATTTTTATACGCATGCAGTGATGCAATGGAACACATGTTAAAAATATGCCCACGTGAACCACTGACCGGGCTCTGCTTCATCATCTGTGGCAATAACTTTCGTGTAAGGTGATAGGCACTGTACAGATTGGTAGCAATCATTTCTTCAAGAAATCCATTTTCTTCATTGTGTACACTGCCTGGCAAAAAATTACCGGCATTGTTCACCAATACATCGATGTGAAAACTATTGTCGAGCACCCATTGTCCAAAGTTTTCCACTTCGTCGCGTTTGCTGAGATCTCTTGCTTTGGCTTTGATTTTTACACCGGGATACTTCTCCTGCAGCTCAGCCATTGTTTTATCAATAGCCGTTTCACTTTTTGAACTGAGATAGAGTGCATGCCCATTTGCTGCAAACAGTTCAGCAATGGCCTTGCCAATTCCTCTTGATGCACCGGTTATAACCACATTCATAAAAAAAGTTTGAGGTACGAAGTACGAACTTTTTTTGCTTTCAACCGTACCTCTACCTTTGTACTTCGTACTTTGCAATTATGAATTATCGTCACTTATTCTTCGATCTCGACCATACCCTCTGGGATTTTGATGCCAATGCCATGGAAACATTGGCCGATGTGTACAAAGATCTGGATCTGCCAACAGCCGGTATCAACGATTTTGAACTGTTCTGCAAGCATTACCTGCATCACAACGCTGTTTTGTGGGACCGTTATCATCATGGTTATATTTCCGCCGACGATCTCAAATGGAAACGGATGTGGCGCACTTTGCTGGAATTTAAAAACGGAAGCGAGGAGTTGGCCAAAAAGATGAGTACCTATTTTCTGGAAGTATTGCCTACCAAGCAAAACCTGTTTCCGTACACACATGAAATTCTGCAGCATTTAAAAGAGAAGGAATACAAACTGCACCTCATCACCAATGGATTTGAAAAAACACAATGGCGTAAACTGGATAACAGCCAGCTGGGGCAATATTTTGAAGAAGTGATCACCAGCGAAACCAGCAACAGTGTAAAACCCAACAAAGAAATTTTTGAATATGCCCTGCGTATTACCGGAGCTGAATTGACGGAAAGCATTATGATCGGCGATAATTTGGATGCCGATATTCAAGGCGCTATCAACGCCGGGATGGATTCGATTTTTGTAAATCATATCAATGCGGAGTTAAAACGGGTACAACCGACTTATGTGATTACGCATTTGAAAGAGTTGGAGGAGATTTTCTGATTGGCAATTTTCAAAAGGCATTATTCAAGAAAGCCTGACTTAATTGTCAGGCTTTCTTGAATATTCTTTATTGCTTATTGACTATTGATTCTACGCCGAGGTCGGTGTCCCCACCGACCGTTTCCGATTAAAATGCATCCATGTAATGTGTAAGAATACCGAATTCATCAACTCCGGTTTCATAGAATCTTGCTGATGAAAATCGATAGTCTTCTGGCAATCGGCATAAGTTCCAATTCTCTTGCAAAGGATTGTAATGTGAATAGTTCAACTTTTGTTCTGCAACTTCTTTACTGAAAATATGCACAGCCAATGGGTCTCGTTGCCAAAAATTAAACTTTCGATCCGATGCTGATACAGAAAAGTGATTCAGCTTTTCCGGATCTTCGATTACAAGCTTTTTTTGAAATTGATGAGAAGTGAATTTTTCAAAGCTATTCTTGGGAAACTCTTTTCCATTCATAGCAAACTGTTGCCACAGAAGATGAATATGATTGGGCATTATCACGTACCCGTATATTTCAACTGATTTTTTATCGCATAGCCATTTTAAACTGGAGATAATGATTTCTTTGTAGGCTTCTTCTTTTAAAAGATGTATCCAATTCCTGATTGTGATTGTCCAGAAATAAACAGCATTCAACTCAGGTAGGAGTTCCGGTGTCCTTTATAGTTAGTAGCAATCATTTTAATTGCGGTCGGTGGGGACACCGACCTCGGCGTAGCATTGACTACTCACTAATCACCACTCACCATTAACAATCAATATTCCGCCAGCACCGTTACCCCGCCTTTCACTACTTCATTCAGCTTTACATTGATCTTTGTACCAACAGGCAACAGAATATCAACCCTGGAACCAAACTTAATAAAACCAAGCTCGCCGCCTTGCTCTACTTTTTGTCCGGGTTGTAAATAGTTGACGATGCGTTTGGCAACAGCGCCTGCAATTTGCTTTACGAGTATTACAATACGATCGTTGCTCAGCACTACGCTATGCCGTTCGTTTTCAGTTGATGATTTTGGATTCCACGCTACCAGGTATTTCCCTTTGTGGTATTGCGAATAATTTACTTCACCTGCAATGGGATTCAGATTCACATGTACATTGGCCGGGCTCATGAATACACTCAACTGAATGCGCTTGTCTTTGAAATATTCTTCATCTGTAATTTCTTCAATTACCACCACCTTGCCATCGCAGGGACTGTAAATAGCATGTTCGTTAAGCGGTGTAACACGTTTGGGTATGCGGAAAAAAGAAATGATGAATAATAAAAAGAACAGGGTTACAGCAAAAATGACCCACGATAAAACCGGCAAGGCCGGGCTCACAAAATTGAACACCAGCAGGTTGATGAGTATAAATAAAACCGCTGCAATGGAAATACTTTTGAATCCTTCTCTATGAATGGTCATGTAACAGATTTGAGCAGCGAAAGTACAAAGAATCGGGCTACTGGTATTGCTGCCGGCCAAACTTCTTCCAATGCTCCACGGCAAAGGAGAGAAAAGACTTGGGAGCATCGCTGAAAGCTGAGTCGGCTTTCCAACTGCCGCCAATAGTATCTTGCTGAAGGATCATTAACTCTTCGCCACGGATGGCGTATTTTTTCCCGGCTTCATACATGATCAGTTTCTTTTCATTGGGACTTACATCGCCTTTGCAACTTAATGCATACACCATTGTTATTTCTGCAATGCCATTGCTGTCAAGATCGGTGATGGACAAATGATCATCATAAAACGTACAGGTAATATCCAGTCCGCAATTGCTGATATAATCTTTCATTTTCCACTTGGTAACAAATCCGCTGTCGGTTTTTTGATACAGCACAGCTGAAAGTTTTGCAGAGGCATCGGTTTCGCCTTTTTCAATATAGGCTCCGGTCTCGTACAGCACCAGCCAGTTTTCGCCCAGTGCATCATGCCATTTCTTTGCACGCTTTAACTGGTACGAACTGGGCAATGGTAATAAGGCGCTTACCGCTGCCGTAACTTCTTCCACTTCCGATACAAGTTTTTGTTCCTGTACAACAGGCGTTGTCGTGTTTTCCTGCTTTTTACTTTTGCAGGACAACAAAACAGCAAAAAAGAATATCACACAAATACGCAACATCAGTTTATCAGTTTTAACAGCAACCACACAAAAGGAGTTGCCAGTAACAATGAATCAAAGCGGTCTAAAAATCCACCATGACCCGGCATAAAACTACCGCTATCTTTTACATTCGCTAATCGCTTTAATTTACTTTCAAGTAAATCGCCAAAAGTTCCCGCAATAGCAGCTACCAATGCAATAAGGCCCCATACCCATGCAGCAGCAGATTGTGTAAAATACCCAAGTACATACATGAGTACTACCGCTAAAATAATTCCACCCAAGGTGCCTTCCCATGTTTTTTTAGGAGAGATGGCACTTAATGGCGTTTTACCGATCAACGAACCAACAAGATAGGCCATGGTATCGTTGATCCAGATAGAACCAATAACAATAAGCGGCACTACATAGCCACTGATCTTTGCCAGTAATGTGGAAAGATTGGTAAATGTATCATCCGTATTCTGCGGCATCCACATGGCACCACTTCTTAAATTCAACAACAAGCCCCAACTGAGTGAAATATAAATCAGTCCAAACAGGGAATGAGCGATGTATTTCAAATGAAATTGTCTGGAGAACAACAACTCACTTAACGGAATGATCAATAATCCGATCAACGCCAATACCCAACCGACTGAATGCAACGATACTTTTGCAGAAAGAAACCAATCGTTACTAAAGAATAACATCAACCCATAACCACCCAGCATTACACCATACTTATGAAACGGATTGATGGTTTGGTATCCTGTATCAATCAATCCAACTAATTTCTGGTATTCAAACCAGCAGCCAAAATGAATGATACTGAACAGCAACAGAAAACTCCATTTGTTCCACAACAAACCAATAAGCATAATGATCACAAACAGCAAGGCTGTAAGTGCACGTGTGCGGAATGTTTGCCAGTTAAACGCCATGAAGAAAGTTATTATTTGAGATACTGGTTTTGTGTTTCGCTCTTTGGAACATCCGCAATACTGTCGGCATATACTTTCGTTGCCATTAATTTTTTCAATAAAATAAACAGACCAACTAAAATTGCAGCACTGATAACGCCTGCCCACCAGGGCGCACTGTCGCCCACTTCCATATCGATCTTTTTCTCTTTTGTATATTGCCAGTAAAGAATGGTTACCATCAATGCATTATTAAAAAAGTGTGCAATGATGCTGTACCATAAATTACCGGTATAATAAAAAATATAACCGAGCACCATGCCCAATGCCACACGTGGAATAAAACCATACCAGGAAAAGTGAATAGCGCTGAAAATAAATCCGGTGATAAAAATCACCAGCCAGGGTATCTTAACCCATCGCATAAAAATACTTTGCATCGCTCCCCTGAAAAATACTTCTTCCACAATTGCCGGCATCAAGGCAATGATGAATAATGCAATTATATAATCCGCAGGCGTTTTAAATGTAGCCATCAATTTCACTTGTTCTGCATACTGCGATTCCAGCGCATCAAACATTTTTTTCATGGACGCAGTAATGGGAATGGCTTTGTTCAGTTCCGCCAAAAAGCCAACAAACGGCAATGCACACAACATGATCAGTATGGCAGTAACTGTTCGATTCAAATGCAATCCTTTTTTGAAACCCAGTCGCTCAAATGGTTGCCTGCTGGCAATACGAGCGGTTACAACTGCGGGTATAAAAAAGATAATGATCGTTGAAACTACCTGCATCACCTTCACGGCATTCACGTTAGCAGGATTGAACATTTCTTTCTGCATGTCGAACAACGACTTGCCCGTCATACCGATCCAGATAGGAATGGCTGCCGCACTGCCCACCACAAAACATCCGATCCAGATACCAATCAGGATTAAAAACTCGATTGGTGGCTCTAACTTGCGCTGATATTGATTTTCGTACATAATAACTGGTGAAAACTGATTAAATTTGCAGTTCTTTTTGAACGTGGTAAAGATAGGTAACATATCGCTTCCTGAGTTTCCGCTCCTCCTTGCACCGATGGAGGATGTGAGTGATCCGCCATTTCGTGCTGTTTGCAAGGATAATGGTGCTGATCTGATGTTCAGTGAATTCATCAGCAGTGAAGGATTGATCCGTGATGCGATCAAAAGTCGCCAGAAACTGGATTTTGAAGAAGAAGAACGTCCGTTTGGTATCCAGATCTTTGGTGGTGATGAAGAAGCGCTTGGGATGAGTGCCCGTATTTGCGAAACCGTAAATCCGGATCTGGTTGACATTAACTTCGGCTGCCCTGTAAAAAAAGTAGCCATGAAGGGCGCCGGTGCCGGTGTGTTGAAAGATGTTGACCTGATGGTGCGGTTAACCGCCTCCGTTGTGAACTCCACCTCATTGCCCGTTACAGTAAAAACAAGATTGGGTTGGGACGATAACACAAAAAATATTGAAGAAGTAGCTGAGCGTTTGCAGGATGTGGGCATTAAAGCCCTGAGCATTCACGGACGTACACGCAGCCAGATGTATAAAGGTGAAGCTGACTGGACATTGATTGGAAAAGTGAAGAACAACCCACGTATCACCATACCGATTTTTGGTAACGGTGATATCGACAGTCCGGAAAAAGCAGTGGAGTACAAAAACCGTTATGGTGTGGATGGGATTATGATTGGTCGTGCGGCCATTGGTTATCCGTGGATCTTTAACGAAATCAAACATTTTGTAAAAACAGGTGAGCACCTGGCTCCTCCCACCGTTGAGCAACGGGTAGAAGTTTGTCGCAAGCATTTGCACAAAAGTTATAAATGGAAAGGACCGAAGGTGGGCATTTTTGAAATGCGCCGTCATTACGCCAATTACCTGAAAGGTCTTCCGAATATCAAAGAATACCGCTCGAAATTGGTTACCCTGATGATGGTAGAAGAAATTGATGCCGTGTTAGATGAAATTGTTACCAAGTTTGCAGGCTTTGAATTTACTCCTTCCAAAATTGAGTTGATCAATTACCACGAAAAGTGCCCGGTGGATTAATACGCCCGAGTCAGGCCGCTCCAAAGCGGCCAGACGAAAAATCACACATACTCTTTCACTGTAACATACGAGCGCATCAATTTGCTGCTATTGCTATTCATCAGCAGTCAAGTCAGGCCGCTCCAAAGCGGCCAGACGATACACTTCAGAATCCCGCTTGCATCTCAGAAACTGAATTTCTATATTTATTCATGCATTTTGAAGCTGACAATGCCTACCACGTTTACAATCGTGGAAACGAAAAGCAACCAATTTTTTTCGCTGAAAAGAACTATCTCTTTTTTCTGCAGAAGGTAAGATATGAATGGCTTTCATATGCGGATGTTCTTGCCTACTGCTTAATGCCAAATCATTTTCATTTCATCATTGTTCCAAATCAAGATGGCTGCCAAAATATCGTTCTAAAGGAAAAAGAAACACATCTGCAGGTGTTATCAAAAGCAATTGGCAAAACCCTTAGCTCATATACGCAGGCAATAAACATTGAGCAACACCGAACAGGAAATCTTTTCCAAAAAAAGACGAAAGCAAAATGTTTAACTGACCAGGATAGCCGCACTACAGTTGACTATTTGATTGCCTGTGTCCATTACATTCATAACAATGCTTATGCGGCAAATCTGATTGACTCACCTTTCGATTGGCCTTTCTGTTCATTAAAGGATTATGCAGGCCTTCGAAGTGGCACACTTTGTAATATGGATTTACTTTACAAATTATCCGGACTTACTGAATACGATTTCAAAAATGGAACCATTCCACCATTGAACGATACTATTATAAAAGATATTTTTTAGTTTACCAGTCTGGCCGCCTTGAAGCGGCCTGACTTCACTCACCGATTAATTGCTGCTATCTTTGCCAACAACAATAAAGCACATGAACTGGCTCCTCCTCATCATTGCAGGTTTATTTGAAGTTGGGTTTGCAACCTGTCTCGGTAAAGCAAGAACAACAAGCGGCAATACATCAATCTATTGGATGATCGGCTTTTTCCTTTGCCTCAGCATCAGCATGCTGTTGTTGTATAAAGCAACGCAAACATTACCCATCGGTACAGCCTATGCTGTATGGACAGGCATCGGCGCTGTTGGAACTGTGATCATGGGAATACTTTTCTTTAAAGAACCGGCCGATTTCTGGCGCTTGTTTTTCATCACTATGCTGATTGCTTCGATCATCGGATTGAAAGCAGTATCAGCACATTAATGAGAGTTGTCTGTTCACCCAACAGGTGACTGTACAACATTTCTATTCAAGATGATCAGTCACCTTCAAGGTGAACAGGCTTCATCTAAACATTTCGTACTTATTGTTTTGATATAAACGCTGCAAGTCCTTTGGTATAAACAGCAGCTCTTCGTTCAGCAGCAATATCCAAAACCAATGCAGCAATAGCCATGATAAAAAGTCCGGCGCCAATACCACTCCAGAATTGCTGTGCAACATTGTTTCTGAAATAGAAAAAAAGAAAAACAGCAGCTATCAATATTACCACTTCTGCAATAAGAATCACTCTGAAACTTTGCATCACTTTCTGCATGCGTGGATATTCCTTTTGTTTCAATTCATCCGGGTTCAGGTCATAAGCATACACATTCCGGATACGGTCATTATCGCTACGCTTGTAAATAGTAAGTCCAATACCGCCAGCGATCAATCCAACAACAATCATTGGAATTGCAGCACCTTTGAAGAAAGGAGTTTTCAAAACAAAGTATAAAATGACAGCTGCAATAATAGCCACAATGCCAACGAAAATGAAAAACAGGCTACCTTGTTTTTCTGCGGAGAAATACTGTTCAATATCGGTTTTGCTGAACATGATGAATTGTTTGAAGTAAGATACTACAACTGTAATTTGTTTCCGATAGAAAAACACACTGCTGTTCCATAGTTATTCAAAAGATGAACGGAGCGTCGCCAATGTGGTTGCATTGGATTCGAAAGCCGGTAAGCAAAAAATCACACCATCAGCAAAACAGCTACATAATGACAAATGGCAGCGGCGAGTACAAACAAATGCCAGATAACATGATGGTAATACAGCTTTTCCCAGAGATAAAAAATAACACCAATGCTGTACAGCAAACCACCAATTACAATCATGGTTAAAACAGGGCCGGGAATAGCTGCAAAAAACTGCCGGCCACTGAATAATAAGATCCAGCCCATGCCGAGATAAATGACCGTTGAGATGTAATTGAACCGGCCTGTAAAAAATATTTTAAAGGATATGCCGATCAATGTTAGCCCCCACAACACACTCAGCATTACAATGCCGGTTGTGTTTAGCATGTAGTTTAGCAGAAAAGGGGTGTACGTACCTGCGATGAGAAAATAAATACTGATGTGATCGAACACATGCAGCACACTCTTGACTTTTGGATTTTGAAAGGCGTGGTACAGCGTTGAGAATGTAAACAGAAGTATGAACGAGAATCCATAAATAGCTGCGCCAACAACGGCAATGGTATGATCTTTATTGGCAGCAATCGCACTCAACACCGGCAGCGCTGCAATACCAAAAATTATTCCGATACCATGTGTAATACTGTTGGCAATTTCAAGCCGGAGGTTACTGTGTTGCTCTGTCATGTGCTATTGTTCAATTTCTTTCAACACCTGTTCACTGACAGGCGAAACAGAAGGATCAAAATAATGTGTAAGGATTCCTTCTTCGTTTACGAGGTACTTTGAAAAATTCCAGCTGGGTTGTTTGCTGTTCCATCCATTCTTCGTTGAATCGGTAAGCCACTTATACACCTCGTTCTGCGATTCATTTTTTACAACCGAACTTTTTTTCATCAGCGGAAACGTAACCCCAAAATTAACTTTACAAAACTGTGCGATCTCTTCATCACTTCCTTTCTCCTGTTCTTTAAAATCATTAGCCGGAAAACCAAGGATCACCAGTTTGTTTTCAAATTTTTTATAGAGTTGCTGCAATTCATCGTACTGCCCGGTGTAACCACAATCGCTGGCTGTGTTTACCAGTAATACTTTCTTTCCTTTCAGCGCTTCAAAGTCGTAGGTTGTCCCGTTGTTCAGCACAGCTTTGAGTGAATGGAAGGGAACTGTTGGTGCCTTGTGTTCATTTACCAAGGCATCGGTGTTTTTGCCGATCAGTTTTGTAAAGAAGATCCATGCCGGGTACACGGCTTTTAATACTTTTTGTCTTGCTGTCATATTTTTTGAATTTCGATTAACGATCACTACATACACCGTGGTGATCAATACAATTAAAAAAAGTATCGTAAGTACTCGTTTCATTTACGAATAATAAGCTTGAATAACTTTAATTTTCCTTTAAACGGCGGGTACTTTACTGCCGGATCAAACCAGGTTGGTGTTTTCATCACCGCTTTTTGATGTGTAAAGGTGAGAAACGAATGTTTCCCATGATACGAACCCGTGCCACTGAAACCTCTGCCGCCAAACGGCAAGTGATGATTCGTTAAATGCCAGCTTGCATTGTTTACACATCCACCGCCAAATGGAACCTGCGACAGCCACCACTCTTCATTTCGTTTGCTTGCTGTAAAAATATAAAACGCCAATGGATTCCTGTTTTGATCGATTATTCTCAACGCTTCTTCTTTGCTGCTGAACGGAATGACGGGTAAGATCGGCCCGAAAATTTCATTTGTCATAACAGGTGAATCCATTGCGACATTTTCAAGAACAGTTGGTTCAATGAAGAGCTTACTCTTGTCGTGTCGCCCGCCGTATGCAATTGTTCCGTTACTCAAATAACCAACAAGCCTGTCAAATTGTTTGTTGTTGATAATTTTACCGAAGTTGTAGTTCTCTTCCGGTTGATCTCCAAAGAATTTTTTAATAGCTTGTATAAACAGTTGAATAAATTTTTCTTTAATCGAATGGTGCACCAATACATAATCCGGTGCTACACACATTTGCCCGGCATTGGAAAATGTAGTGAGTGCAATGCGCCGGGCAGCTACCTCCAGGTTTGCATCTTCATCTACTACACACGGACTTTTTCCACCAAGCTCCAATGTTACAGGTACTAACTCTTTAGCGGCTAACTGATAAATCAATTTGCCAACTACGGTACTGCCGGTGTAAAACACATGATCAAACCGAAACACTTCCATCATTTCCGGAATAATCAACGCACCATCACCTTGTACATACATAATATATTCGGGAGCAAATGTTTCTTTGATGATCTTCTCATTTACAGCCGATGTATGTGGCGCAAATTCACTCGGCTTTAGTACCACACAGTTGCCGGCAGCAATGGCACCAACCAAAGGTGTTAATAATAGCTGCAATGGATAATTCCACGGACCAATCACCAGTACAGTTCCAAGTGGCTCTTTGTATATATGACTCGACGATGGGAAATTCAGTAAGTTGGTTGAAACAATTTCCGGACGCATCCAACTTTTCAGATGTTTGATGGTAGTATTGATCTCAGTCAATAAGAAACCGGTTTCAGTAACCCAGCTTTCTTCCTCGCTTTTTTTCAGATCTGCATACAACGCTGCATGTAACTCTTTCTCATATTTTAGAATTGCCTTTTTTAATTTCAACAGTTGCTCTTTCCGGAACGCATACGAAAGGGTTGCTCCTGTTTGAAAATACTGGCGCATATTCTCCAGTTGCTCTTTTATTGGAAGCTGGCTCATCGTTTTCCTGTTTGTCATAATAAATAATTGGTCTGCTGACTTACCACTATGGAAATCAATTTTTCCATAGTATTTGATCGGTTAAAGTTACCGCACATTGCGGTATACTGCTGAATTGATTCATTTCTGCAACTGATTGCAGAAGTTCGGGGAAATTTCAATCCAAACAACGTCACATCCGGCAATAAAAGAAGGGGTAAGAAAACTGTACCTTCGCTCCATGACGGATGAATATTTTATGAAGCAGGCGCTCAAAGAAGCAATGATCGCTTACGAAGAGGGCGAAGTGCCGGTGGGCGCAGTAGTGGTTATGGAAGGAAAAATTATTGCACGTGGTCATAATATGACGGAGAAACTCAACGATCCTACAGCACATGCAGAGATGATCGCATTAACGTCTGCCTTCAGTCATATCGGTGCAAAATATTTACCCGGTGCCACATTGTATGTAACGGTTGAACCTTGTTTGATGTGTGCCGGTGCATTATACTGGAGCAAACTCACCCGTATTGTATGGGGTGCCGATGACGAGAAGAACGGACACAAACGTATTACGAAAAATGAATCTCCATTTCACCAGAAAGCAGAGATCAGCACCGGAATTTTAAAAGATGAGTGCGCCCGTTTAATGAAAAATTTTTTTGCAGCAAAACGATAGCAATGGCAAAAGCAGTTACTAAAAAAATTACAGTTACACATCCTGCCACCGGTACAGAACGGAAATTTGATGCTGCAATTTACGAACCCATCAAAGCGGCCATACTGCAAAGTCTCAAAGGCAGCAAGGGCAAACCATTTTCTGAATTATCGAAGGATGTAGAAACAATCATCCATAAACAACAGCCGGGCTTTCCCAAATCAATTCCCTGGTACACCATCTCCATCCGGCTCGATCTTGAAGCAAGAGGAATCGTTGAAACCTTTGTTGAAAAAGGAAAGAAGCTGAACCGCCTTGCCAAATAATCAATGAACGTTTCAATCGTGCTTTTCTTTAACAAAACCTTGTTACGCCCTCTTACAACGTACGCTGCCTGCAAACATCTACTAATTGTAGCTGTACAAAAAAGCTATACAGGCATATGAAAAGAAGTATTGGTTTTGTACTTATAAGCATGCTGTTGCTCACGGCTTGTCGCAAAGCCGATCTGCCAACAGCACCCGTTGATGAATCGTTGTGGTTACAAAAGGAACGGGGTGTGGTGGTGTTCTCCAATTTCAATTGCAACTACTTTGTGATTGAAACACGCAACGGTTATACGGTTGCTGAAAACTGGTCGTTCCGCCCCTATACCGGCGATGTATTGTATGGCGACTTCAGTTTCTATGGTCTGAAAAACGTGTACAACCGGAGCCGTGGAGCCTTAATGGCCATTGATGTGGAAGATTGCTGGCTCAGCTATTTTGCCGCACAGGACCGTATCAGCTGGTATTGTTCCCAATAAACCCAGCTTTTCTCTATAGTAAAAGGGAGTGCATTACAGCACTCCCTTTCTTTTCCTTGTAAGACTTGCAACCGTATCAGCGATGGAGAACTATTGTGGCTTTAAAAAGGCCGAAAACCTTTGTGGACAGACTACAACTATGCTAATTCCTGTAAGCTTAATCAATCCATATTGTAAACGATCTGTTTGTACCTTTGCTGTCCATTCAACAATTTCGTAAATTTTAAAACTTACAGAACATGGCATTTACATTAGCACCTCTTCCCTATGCACATGATGCATTGGAACCCCATATCGACACAACCACAATGCAGATACATCATGGCAAACACCACCAGGCGTATGTTGACAATCTCAACAAAGCAATTGCTGGTACTGAACATGAGAATAAATCACTGGAAGAACTGGTAGCAGTTGCCGGCAGTATTTCACCTGCTGTACGGAACAACGGTGGTGGTCATTGGAATCATACATTTTTCTGGGAATCATTAGCACCTAATGCAGGTGGCGCACCAACAGGTGCATTGGCTGATGCAATCAATGCTGCATTCGGTTCGTTCGATGCATTCAAAGAAAAATTTGCCAATGCAGGTATGACCCGTTTCGGCAGTGGCTGGGCATGGTTGATCGTGAAAGATGGCAAACTGGAAGTTACTTCTACACCTAACCAGGACAACCCGTTAATGGATGTAGCTGACGTAAAAGGTACTCCCATTCTTGGTGCCGATGTGTGGGAACATGCCTACTACTTAAAATACCAGAACCGCCGTGCTGATTATTTAGCTGCTTTCTGGAATGTAGTAAACTGGAGCAAAGTAGCTGAGCGCTTCGGTAAATAAATCAGAAGTCTCACCAATAAGTAGAAGCCGTTTCAACTATTGAAACGGCTTTTTATTTTTTGTATCGTCACTCTCGACTGCGCTCGATTGCCTGACCCGCCCTTCGACTTCGCTCAGGGCTTCTTTTTCCAGCAATCATTCGCATGATCGTTCACCATACCGCTTGCCTGCATAAATGCATAGCAAATTGTTGAGCCAACAAACTTGAATCCACGCTTTAGCAGATCTTTACTCATAGCGTCGGAGAGTTCTGTTTTTGCAGGCACATCAGTCATCGTTTTTATATTATTTACAATCGGCTTACCGCCAACAAACTGCCAGATGTAGTTGTCAAAACTGCCAAACTCTTTTTGTATGGCGAGGTATGTTTTTGCATTTTGTACAAAAGCATTTACTTTTAAACGGTTGCGGACAATACCTGCATCCTGCAACAGCGCTTCTATTTTCTTATCGCCATACTTTGCCATTTTTTTTGCATCAAATCCATCAAACGCTTTGCGGTAATTTTCCCGCTTGTTCAGGATGGTGTACCAACTTAAGCCTGCCTGTGCCCCTTCAAGGCAAAGCAGTTCAAACAGTTGTTGATCATCATGCAGTGGTGTTCCCCATTCCTCATCATGATAGTTCTTATACAAATCGTCTTTCAAACACCAGCTGCAGCGTACTTTCTCTTTTGCCATGATTTTTGCTTTGTACTCTTGCAAAGTAATTAATTTCACAGTCTGCAACAGCAAGAGATGATACGTAAAGCATCCAGTAACGATTTTAATTTTCTCTACTACCTGTATATGCATCCGCAGGTAAATCCTTACCTGTTGTATGAATACATGCAGCAGGATGATTTTCATGCAGTGTTCAATGAACTGCTGCATAAAAAAGTATTGTACATTTTTGAAGTGAACGGTGTAGATGTGGGTATGTTTAAACTGATGCCGCAACACCACCGTAATGCACACATCGCTTACTTAGGCGGAGTAGCCATTGATCCTGAACATGCAGGGAAAGGATATGGTTTGCAAATGATGCATGAAATCATTGACTATGCCAGGCAACAAGGCTTTCTCCGGCTAGAGTTAACCGTTTCTACTTCCAATGAAAAAGCAATTCAACTTTACCGCAAAGCAGGTTTTCATCACGAAGGCGTGTTAAAGAAATACACGTATCTGAAAAGTAAAGATCAATATGTGGATGAAGCTGTAATGGCGTATTTGCTTTAAAAAACTACAAAGTCCTTTTGCGTCCCCCCTTCAGGGGGTTAGGGGGCGGAACAGGATCGTAACCACTGCCACCCCAAGGATGACATTTGCTCATTCGCTTTGCCGTGAGCCAAAAACCTTTGATGGGGCCGTATTTTTTGAACGCTTCAATTCCATATTGGCTGCAGGTGGGTGTGTACCTGCATTTCGGTCCAATGGCCGGACTGATAACATATTGATAAAAACGAATCAATACAATAAACGGAAAGCTCAGGATCGTTTTGATCTTGCTATAAAAAGTATTGGTTGTATTATGATGCTGACTGCACACTGAGTTGTTCCAGTTTTTGTAAAGCTACTCCTGTTTTCTCCGCAATTAATTTATAATCGGGCACTTCCTTGCCAGTAAAAATAAAAAACACATGCAGCTGCTGATTCGCTGTATCCAGTTGTTGTTTTAAACTGTTTTTCTGCAAACGCCATGCTTCACGGATCAATCGTTTCACACGGTTACGGTCAACCGCTTTTTTGAAATGGCGGGTACCCACTGCTACGCCAAACTGCAATGAGCAATTGGCAATAGGTAATGGACAAGCAGTATAATATACACGTAACGGCGGAACAGAAAATGATTTCCCTTCTTTGAACAGGTGCTCAATTTGCTTCCGGCTTTTGAGGCGTTCCTGTTTACCGAGTGTATATCGTGTTGTTTTTTTCAACTGTTTCCGAGGCAAAAATAACTCCCCTTCAGATTTTATAACCCCGAATGTAAACTTCAGCGGGGATACAATAAATAAAAAAGTCTCCCGCTTTAACAGGAGACTCAGAATATCTTCTTCAAATGAATAGTGCTTATTTCTTAGCGCCACGCTCATCAGAAACTGTGAGCTTATGACGACCCTTTGCACGACGGCTTGCTAACACCTTGCGGCCGTTTGCATCCTGCATACGCTTACGAAAACCATGGGTGGTTTTTCTGCGACGCTTTGAAGGCTGGTATGTACGTTTTTTTCCTGGCATTGTTTGCTGTTTTACTTCTTAAAAAATACCGGGGAGAAACCGGAAATTTCAGATCACGCAGTGAGAACACCACTTCCCGCTGTTTGTGAAAGGACGGCAAAGGTAGGGGAAATGGCCCGAAAACAGAGGGTTTGAGGGAAGAAAATTGTACTACAGGTGACTCTCCGGCCTTCTTTATGGTGGCTCACACCAGCAACATTCTTAAACCCACCCCTGTTGATCAGCTTTCTGTGTAGCAGTCCTCCGCCCCTCCCAAGAGGGGATAATCAGGTTTCTGTTTAAAATCTGCCACTCATTGACCTGCTGAAAAGCGCATTAATGATGATAAAATCGTAGTAGCCTGATTAATTTGCTAAAGTTGGGAATCCCCTCCCTGGAGGGGTTGGGGTGGGTCATATTTCCAGCTCTGCATGAACAGACCTTACATCAGCTCCGTAAAAAATCTTGGCATGTTTATCAAAATCAGCAGCTGAATCGGTGGTAAAAAACTGTTTCTGGCCATGCTTTGTCAACCGTTGCTCCATTTCGGGGTGGCGTTTTAAATAATCAGCCAGACTTTCAGCCACAATTTTTCCCTGCGACAGTAACTGCACATTCGCTGGCAACTGTTGTTTGATCTTCGCCGCCAGCAATGGATAATGTGTACAGCCAAGGAGCACCGTATCAATGTCTGCCGATTGCTGCAACAGTCCATTCACATATTCCTTCACAAAATAATCAGCACCTTCTTTTTCATGTTCATTGTTCTCGATCAATGGCACCCACATGGGGCAGGCCTGCTGGTAAACACGCACCTGTGGATAGAATTTTGTGATCTCAATTTCATACGATTGTGATTGCACTGTACCGGCTGTTGCCAGCACACCCACCTTCTTTGTTTTACTGTATTCACCAATCACTTCGGCAGTGGGACGTATTACACCCAACACCCGGTTGGTTGAATTAAGTTGAGGCAAATCGTTTTGTTGAATGGTACGCAATGCTTTTGCAGAAGCGGTATTGCAGGCAAGAATCACCAACGGGCAACCCTGTTGGAAAAACCATTGCACACATTCCAAAGTATAACGATACACCGTTTCAAAACTTCGTGTGCCGTACGGTGCACGTGCATTATCGCCGAGATAGATATAATCATAGCCGGGCAGTTGCTGTACAATTTCTTTCATTACAGTTAATCCGCCGTAACCCGAATCAAAAATGCCGATTGGTCCTGTGTGCATGTTGCTAATGTAAGCACAAAAAAAATCCCCCGCTAGAACGGGGGGATCAATATTATCAATGAAAGCTCTTGCTTATTTGGCAGGCGTTTCCGGTATCTTCAAATATTTTTTCACCAAAGGAAGCAGATCATCTGTTGCAGGAACAACCAACAATGCTTCTCTTGAAACTACATAAGCGTAGTTGTTTGCTTTTGCTACTGCCTGAATTGCATCCAATGCAATTTTCTGTACAGGTGCAAACAACTCCTGTTCTTTTGTTTGTAAATATTGTTGTGCTGTAGTTGAATACTGCTGTACATTATCAGCCAGGTCCTGGAATTCTTTAAAGCGAATTTGCTTAATAGCTGGAGTCCATTTGATTGAATCAACCCGGATAATGCTGTCTTTCTCTTGGTATTCTTTAATCAATTCACCATACACAAGATTCAGCGAATCCTGAACACCTTTTAATTTATCCTGTGCCTTTTTTGTTTCAGGCATTGCTACCAGTAAATCATTGGTATTAATGTGGCCGATTTTTTGGGCTTTCACTGCTGCAGTAGTTCCCATAATTGCTACTACTGCCAGAACAATAACTTTTTTCATTTTTACTTGTTTGTTTTAAATAAAGTGTACCTAAGATCCCTGTTGGTTGTGTCAGTGCATTGTTTTGATTAAAGTTTAACACCCAGAATCTTCAGCACATCATCACTTTTGTCCAGTTTAGGGTCGGCAAATATAACGGTAATTCCTTCACTTTTGTCCAAAATAAAATCGTATAATCTTTCAGTTGCCAGACGTTGTACAGCGTTGTAAACCTTATCCTGTATGGGTTTCACCAATTCCTGCTTTTTGCGGAAGTAGTCGCCTTCAAACCCAAAACGGCGGCGTTGCAGATCACGCACAGTCTTTTCTTTATTAAAGATCTCGTCTTCTCTTTTTTTCAGCAATTCAGGTGTAAGCATTGCCTTTTCTGTTTCCAGCTGGCGATACATTTTATCCAGATCGGCCTGGAGCAGGTCAATTTCTTTTTGCCAGGCATCCGCCATTTCTTCCAGTTTGGTATTGGCACCCCTGTACTCCGGAATTTTATCCAGGATATACTTGGTATCAATGATAGCATAACGCTGTGCATTGGCGGTAAATGCGGTGAGCAAAAAACTGAAAGCGGCAAGAAGGAATGTTTTCATATACTCGTTTTTATACATGATGTGTTCTGATGGCAAAACGTTGTTTATTCCGGTTCAAACCCAAGCATGAAGGTAAAGCGGGTAATATCCCTGAACCTTGCACCGGGTGATGTTCTGTCTAACCCAACCCCGTAATCAAATCCGAGCAAACCAAACATAGGCAGGAAGAAACGCATACCCAAACCGGCACTGCGGCGCAATTTGAATGGGTTGTAATCCTTTACATCATACCATCCGTTGGCTGCTTCAAAAAAGGCCAATCCAAAAATAGTACTGCTGGGGTTTGTACTCAAAGGATAACGAAGCTCCATGCTGTACTTATTAAAAATGGTAAAGAACTGGCTGGCCGATGTTTGATTCGGATTATTAATGCGGGGATTCGAATTATCATATACCGGATAACATCTGTGTGAAAAAATGTCGAAACCAAAAATACCAAAGTTATTCTGCAAACCGGCATCCCCCACCTGGAAACGTTCAAACGG
>CAYMSG010000021.1:0-17105 GCA_964392955.1 uncultured Chitinophagaceae bacterium
TAATTACGTCATCGTAATATACCGATGATTAGAATAAAAAAAAATCAAGAACATTCAGCTTTTGCCTGGTAGGAAATAAAGAAACCTTCAAACTCTTTCTTCACCTGCTGCCATACTTTTTCATCAATGCAGTAGCTTACACTTGTGCCTTCAACACATCCCTTGATGATGCCGATGTTTTTTAACTCCTTTAAATGCTGCGAAATGGTTGCTTGTGCCAATCCTAATTCTTCCACGAGGTCGCCACAAATACAATGTTCAGCTTTTACCAAATGCTGAATGATGGCAATCCGTGCAGGATGCGCCAGTGCTTTGAGTACTGATGCCAGTTTATTTTGCTTTTGAGTAAATATTTCTGATTTTGTAATTCCCATTACATCGCAATATTACGATATATAATAAAAGTAGACAAAATTAATTTTTCGCCACCCCTTGGTAACGAAACTGACATGAAGAAGAAAATGAATAACCCAAAAGTGATGAAGAAACGAAAGAATCATCAATGAACTGAAGCAGGCAACATAAAAACAAAAGCTACCGAAGTAGCCTTTGAAATAGTTGTCTGCATTAATTTTTATTTAACCGTAAATCGTATTCCTATATATGCTTCTCTACCTCTTGTTGGCCCCCAGGCCAACTGTGTATCGAAGTATTGGCCGAATGGGTCTTGCCATGAAATGATTGGTTTATTCTGCCTGAAATTGAAAATGTTTTCAACTCCTGCATATATTTCAAACTTCTTGATATTGTACGTGAATTGAGCATTTACAATTGTATAGGGCTTTGATTGGCCGGGCATTTGATAGATTACAGGATTGTTCTTTGTATCAGGCAATCTTTGCTTTCCATACCAATGTGCATTTGCATCGAAGTGCCACTTTTTACTTAACGGCATAAACGAAGCCGATGTATGTAGCCTATGATTTGGATTGAACGGTAATACATCTTTGTCTTCATTCTTCATTTGGTAAACGTCTAAATAAACATAACCGACCTTTGCAGCAAACCTGTTATAGAACGTACCACTCACTTCTGCCTGAAACCCATTAGATACTGATTTGCCTGTAAAGTTTTTAATGATTGCTTTTGCAGGGTCTGTATCGTAATCTGGAAAGATTTGGTTTTGAAAATTTGTTCTGTAAAAGTCTATCGAAACATAGCCTTCAACATTGGTGCTTTTAAATTTGTGTGTTGCATTGAAACCTAAGTTGATTGCTTTTTCGGGTTGAAGTGTTTCTGCAAAAATGATGTCTCTTGAACTTGCTAACAACCCAATGTTTTCACTAAAAATGTTTGCTGTTCTCCATCCTGTTCCTACTGAACCTCTAATATTGAGGTTCTCTGTTATTTTATACTTCAACAATGTTCTTGGTGTTACTTCCCATCCGAATTGATTGTGATGGTCTGCCCTGATGCCTGCTATCCAGGTTAGTTTATCATCTCCAATGTTTAATGTGTTCTCTGCAAAGATGCCTGGAATATTTTCAACCTTAGCGTAGCGACCTGCATAGGATCTGTTCAAGCTGTTGTTACTGAAAGAAATGTTCTCTGATAAGTTCAAATGCCTGTAGCTGATGCCTGTCTTTAATACGCTGCTGTTCTTGTAACCAAATTCATATTGCAGGTTGGCATAGCCGTTTGTTTGACTGGCTTTGTAATTAGCTACACCAAAATATGATTGCTGGTTTTGATGGAAGCCTGAAGCAAGGAATGCAAACCTATGTTCATCATTCATCCTGTAAGATGTTTTAAACCATGCTTCCGGTTGTTGAATACTTACAGCCTGACCATAAGCATTTGATGTTCCTTTATCAGTGTCGTAATTGAAATTCGTTTGTCCGCCTATTCTTTTTTCTGACAGGTAACGAACTCCGATTTGTGTACTCCATCCCCAGTTTTTCTCTTCTCCCTTCTTCCATCGGTTTGAAATGGCGTAACGGGTAAGCTGCGGCAAATCTAAAAATGTATCGCCGTCTTTATCAACTCTGCCTGCCGGTTGCACCATGTGAAGAGCTGTTAGGTTGCTCCACTTGTTTTTTTTAAAAGCATAGTTTGCATTCAGGTGCTTCTCTCCAAAGTTGTTGATATAGCCATTCAATAAAAGCTTCTCTGTTTTATCCGGTTCTTTCGTAAGTACATTGATTTGACCGCTGATGCTTTCATAGCCTTGCAGAACTGAATTAGCACCTTTGGCTACCCAAATGTTTTCAACTAATGTTCCGGGAATACTACTTATGCCATAGGTATAAGTTAAACCCTGTACCTGTGGAAACCCATCAATTAAAACCTGGTTGTAGATACCTGACAAACCCAATATTCTAAGTTCTTTTGAATTGGTTATAATATTAGTTGTTTGCGGCTGAACCGTTGCCTGGGTTTCAAAGCAACCCGCCAAATCGCAACAGGCAGCTTTCTTTAATTCAAGCGAAGTGATGACTTCTGTTTTAATAGGATTTGCTGCTATGTAATAAGGCTTCTTATTGCCCGTGACAGTTACACTATTCAATGCAGATTTCTCGGTTAAAGCAACCTGTATGAATGATGTATCTGCAACCTGTATTGTATCTGTTTTATACCCTACAAAACTAATCAGTAATGTGTAAGGCTCTCTCTTTGGCAAGTTGATTGTAAACTCACCTGCTTCGTTCGTAGCTGTTCCTTTCTTGCTATTTATCCAGGTTATGGAAGCACCCTGTAAAGGCGCTCCCATTTCATTGGTTATTTTGCCCTTTACCGATTGAGCAATGGATATGAAAGGAACTGTTAGTATTGTGAATACTACCAGTAGTTGTTTCATTGATTTAGTGTTTAAATTATCCTTGCTTAACCTTGTAAGGCTTTTCGTTTGGATTATCACAGCCGGGAGTATCTTCTACCTTGCTGCGAATTTCTTTTTCGGTAACAATAGCAGGATTGAATACAACTTCAAAAACGCTGGTAGCAGTTGGTTTACCTATCTGCTTGCATGATGTAACCCCGTTTATTTTGCTTACCACTTTCTGAATGTCTTTGCAATCACCGCTGCAGGTAATACCACTAACTTTTAGTTTGATGGTTTGCAGATTTTGTGCTGTTGCCTGGGGTTGTTCTTTAGAAGTTTGTGCCGTACATGAAACTGCACCGATAAATGTAAATACGAACGCTAAAAAAAGCGCATTAAAATATGTTGATTTCATCTTAATTGATTTTTGAGTGACTGATAGAATAACATCTTGTATCATAACTTACTTAATTATGATAAATTGAACCTGACAGAGCTGTCATACTATCTTAGGCGGCTGCCAAAAATCAAGTGTAATTTGAGGAGGAATTTTTTCTTTATTGTCTGCCTGTTGTTTGGCAAATAAAATTATCGCATTAAAATTTTGAACAGCAAAATCACCGGTGAACGCAATACAGCTTTTGCAGATCTGGAAAGGGTTGCAGGCTGAATTATCGTTGCCGTCTTTCTTGTCTGATTGTTTGTCGGATTGCTTCTCTTCAATGGGTTCACATGAGCCGCCGCAGCAAGTTTCTGTCTTTGTACCTGTAAGGTTAGTAATATCATTTAAGCCCGGCTGAACTGACAGGAAAAGAAGGTAAGAGGCGAATATGAAACCAAAGATTTTCATTCCGGTGCAAGTTAATCAATTTTTTGATTTTCATTTAGGCGACTTAGATGGTTAATACCTGTTTATAATGAGGCTTTTACTCATAAAATTATTAAACTCCGATTCGCTGTATCCTCACTGCATTGAGAATAGCAAGTAAGGCCACTCCAACATCTGCTATTACAGCCTCCCATAGAGTGGCAATTCCACCTGCGCCTAAAATCAACACAAATATTTTTATTGTCATGGCCATAATGATATTCTGCCAAACAATACTCCGGGTTATCTTTCCAATTTTGATTGCTGAAACAATTTTATGTGGCTGGTCGTTTTGAATTACCACATCTGCTGTTTCAATGGTAGCATCGCTGCCTAACCCGCCCATTGCTATACCTGCGTCTGCCAATGCAACTACAGGTGCATCATTTACGCCATCACCAACAAAAGCGATATGCCTTCCTTCATCCTTCAGCTTCTGCACTTTCTCAACTTTACCTTCCGGTAGTAAATCACCATAAGCCTCATCAATACCAATCTTCTTTGCTACTTCATCAACTACAGATTGCTTATCACCGGAAAGCATCACCGTTTTAATATTCAGGCTGTGCATGTCCTTTACTGCCTGTACTGCATCTTCTTTTATTTCATCGGCAATAGTAATGTAACCAGCATACTGATTATTGATGGCCGCTACAACGATGGTGTCAACTATCTCTTCTATTTCAGATGGATAGGGTATATTAAATTTCTTCAGTAGTTTAATATTTCCGGCGAGCATTTCTTTTCCACCAACGTTCCCTTTTAAACCATGACCTGAGATTTCTTCCACTCCATCCACTTTAATACCATTCACAATATCACCGGCGTATTCGGTTACTGCCTTTGCAATGGGATGGGTAGAGTTCTTTTCCAAAGCGGCTGTTAGTTTCACTAATTCTTTCTCATCAATATTTAACGCAACCACTTGCTGCACTTTAAAAACTCCCTTCGTCAGCGTTCCGGTTTTGTCCATTACAACTGCATTTACTTTTGTCATTACATCTAAGAAATTGCCACCTTTGAATAAAATGCCATTTCGGGATGCCAGGCCAATACCTCCAAAATATCCCAAAGGAATAGATACTACCAATGCACAAGGGCAACTGATTACAAGAAAAACTAATGCCCTGTAAAACCATGTTTGAAAATTATAATCATCAACAAAGAAATAAGGGACGACACATACTGCAACGGCTAAGAAAAATACAATTGGAGTATAAACCTTTGCAAATTTTGAAATGAATAATTGTGTTTGTGATTTCCTCGCAGTAGCATCCTGCACCATTTCTAATATCTTACTCAGCTTACTGTCTTTAAACAGTGCGTTTACTTTTACCTCTGCAACGGTATTGAGGTTTATCATCCCGGCTAAAATGGTTTCTCCTTTATACTTTGTATCGGGTTTGCTTTCGCCTGTTAATGCGGCGGTATTGAAAGAAGCATTTTCTGAAAGCAGTTCTCCATCTAAAGCAACTTTTTCTCCTGGCTTTATTTGAATGGTTTCCCCTAACTCTATAATGGAAGGGTCAGCAACAAGAGGTGTATTATTTCGGATCACTGTTACTTCATCAGGTCTTACATCGAGCAGGGCTTTAATACTGCGTTTTGCATTGTTAACTGCTGCATCCTGGAACCATTCCCCAATTTGGTAGAATACCATTACTGCCACACCTTCTTCATATTCTCCAATCACAAATGCACCGATGGTGGCCACACTCATCAGTACAAATTCATTGAAAATGTCCCCCCGCTTTGACTTTCTGAATGCAAGGTCTAACACTTTCCGGCCAGCCAATAAATAGGCAACCAGGTTTATAATTAATAATGGAATTTTAGGCAGCTCTATTTTGAAGCCGTACTCCAGCACAAGTAATACGATCAATATAAACAATGCCAATAGCAAATCCCAATGGGTCTTCCATCCGGGTTCATCTTTTTCTTGCCCCCCGTGATTGTGTCCGTCATCATTACTGTGCATGGGCACCACTTTTGCTTCATTCAACTTTTCATCCAGATCGCAGCAGGCTTCCTGCTCTGCAATTTTTGTTTCATCATGTTTATATGCCATAAAAATTTATTTAATGTAAAAAAAATGTAACGATGCCTACTATAATTAATACCATTCCGGTAATTCGTTTTTCGTTGTGCTCTATAAATTGTGAGTTCATCATCTGCACTCCTTTAAAAGCAAGCATTACAAGAGTGATAATTCCGGTGATGCTGATTGCTGCATACACTAAAGCAAGTAGTAAAATATCATCCCAACCATAGGCTCCCGCTGCAAGGAAAAGACTTTCCACTTCCAGACAGGGAGATAGAAACATCGTTGCTGCGAATATCAGCACCCATCTGGTTTTCGATTTTTTATATTGCTGTACATCCTTGTTGGCAGCATGATGATGGTGCGGCAGGTTTACGGTGAAATAGATTAATCCGAATATTATCAATAGTACCGGTGCAATTACATGCACATATCCTTCATATTGATGTGCCAGTTTTGAACCAACCATTCCCAATGCAAAACCAAGAATAACAGTGCCCAGCACATGTGCAGATGCTGTGATAGATGCTACCAGCATCAATTCATACTTTTCCCATTTCTCCGACTTGGCAATAGCCACCAATGGCAACCAGTGGTTGGGAATAAGTGCATGAGTAATGCCTAATAATATAGTGCCTGTTATTATACTATACATGTCACAATAATGTTATTATACAATTTAATTTTAAACAATTAATCAGCGTTGTCTTTTTCGTTATGCTTATTTATCATTTTCTTCTTCCATTCTATATACCAATGCTGGTGATGTAATGAAAGCAGAAAATACAATGCAATTGCCCCAACAATTGCGATAATGAACATGTTGAGGCCTACTGCCACACCAACTGCTGCGGTACACCAAACAGTGGCTGCTGTTGTTAACCCATGCGATGTTCCGGCACTGCTGTTTCGATAGATAATACCAGCCCCAAGGAAACCAACACCGGTAACAATATTGGCTATCACTCTTGATGCAGCGGCTACATCAGTTACAAGATGTGCTGCTACTGCGGTAAACAAAGTAGCGCCAATACAAACGGCAGCATAGGTTCTTATTCCGGCATCACGGCCATGTTTTTCCCTGTCAAGACCGATAAAAGCACCAAGCAGAAATGAAACGATAAGCTTGGCAACAATAATTAATTCAATTTGTATATCCATACCGGATGTATTATTATCTAATTATTGGTGGGTACGGAAACCCTGCCGCTCAAGGTTTTCCATTTTTAAAACGGGACAAACAAGGCAGGGCTCCGACCCATGTAAAATCTATTCTTCCTCTTCCACATTGTTCATCTTAGATAACAAATCATAAGCCCCGTTAATCACCACCTTGCTATTCCTGTCAAAACCTTCCGGTAATATCACTTCGGTATAACCATTTTCTGAAACGCCTGTTGTTACTTCAATTCTTTTAAACGGAATATGTTTTTCAGTAGCTTCTTCCTTTTTCCCATCAGCAGGTTTCTTTTCTTCTTTTGTTTCTTCTGCCGCAATAAAAATGTAAGATTTACCTGCGGATTGTACAATCGCTTTATCAGGCAGAGCGGTGGTGGTAGCAACACCTGTTTCTACTATTCCTTTCAGGTACATACCCGGTAATAAATTTTTATCCTCCTGCAACAGGTGCCCATGCACCCGAACCGTTCTTTCAGCACTGATTTCACGTCCAATTAAATGCACTTCGGCAAAACGTTCCTTTGTTTCATTATTCAACACAAAACGGATTTTCTGGCCTATTTTCAATTTCGGAACATCTTTTTCAAAAATGGTAAGTTCTGCATGAAGGTGGCGGGTATCTACAATTTCAAATAGCTCCTGGTTTGCGTTTACAAACTTGCCTATGTTCACCAATACCTTAGTAACATAGCCTGATATAGGAGCATAAATATTTGCTCTGCCGGAGATGTTTCCCGGATTGATTTTATCAGGATTAATATTGATGAGTTGCAGCTTTGATTTTAATCCCTGGACCCTTGCCATCATACTATTGTACTCGCTGCTGGCTTTTTGCAATGTTTTTTTAGCATTTACATTTTCTTTTGCCAGTTCCTGTTGTCTTTCTAATTCTTCTTTCAGATATACCAACTGGCTCTTATAATCCAGATAATCCTGCTGAAGCTGGATAAATTCAGGGTTTTCGAGTACTGCTATTACTTCGCCTTTTATTACAGGTTTACCTTGCAGCAAATCGGTACTTTTTAATGTGCCTCCATAGGGAGAAGAAACCGTTAATAGCTGTTGCGGAGGAACATCCAATACTCCCGATGCCCTTATAACGCTGCTGAGATTTTTATCTTCTACAGCGCCATATTGTATGTTGACGGTTTTAAACTGGTCTTCCGACAAATCCACCATGTCTGCTTCTTCAACTTTGGTTTCTTCTGCCTGCGTAGCTTCTGCATTTCCTTTGGAAGAGCAGGATGAAAGCCACACAATGGCAGCAGTGAGTATAACCAATGAACTTAAAAATTTCTGTTTCATATTTATTATTGTTTAACCCGGTTTAATTAATTGATGCCACCAATAAATTCGATAGCAATGACGGTTTGATTGTATTGATTTAAAAGTTTTGTGTATTCCTGTTTTACAACAACAGCATTATTGAGTGATTGCGTTAATTCATAATAACCGATTTCGCCGGCAGTAAAAGCTTTTTGTGCCTGGGTGATGATGAGATTGGCTTGCGGTAAAGCAGTATTGCGGTAGTAGTTGATTTGAACTCTTTGTTTTTGCAATTCGCCAAACAGCCTTGTCAATTCGGCCTGCAGGTTGTATTGATAATTGGTCAGTTCTGCTTCACGACGCACCCGGTTTATTTCTGCCGCTTTTACTTTTTCTTTTTGCGCCCTGGCAAATATGGGAATGCTGATGCCCAAATTAACACCCTGGAAACGGCGGCCAACTCCATAATATTTATCAACACCGTTTACGGTTTGATAGCCCACCAGCGACTGGTTGAAATAGCCTACTGAGAAATCAGGTTTTAATCTCGATTGCTCAACAGCTTTCTCTCTGTTTGCAATATCAATTTGCTGTTTAATAAATGCCAGTGTAGGGTTGGCAGCAATGGCAGCAGTATCAAAATTTACCTGTATCTGTTTTTCAACAAGTAAAGTGTCGGCAATAGCCGTAACAGAAGAATCTGCAGTAAACACTTTCAGACGGTTTAATTCAATACGGTAATCTTCTTCTGCATTTCTCAATTGCGCCTTTATCTCATTCACCTTGCTTTCAGCATTATAATTTTCCAATGCATTTGTTTCACCCGTTTTGTACCGTAATGCTGATGCCCTCAATACATTTTCATAAATAGCCAGCATTTCTTTCAGCAATCTTATTTCCTCTATCCAAAAACTTAACTGGTAGTACGATGTTTTTGTATTAGCCGCCAGTTCAGTTTGATAAACTTTTAATTGCAACTCACTGCTTTTGATATTGGATTCAGATAATCTTATAAGACTTTTGAAGTAAGCCGGATTAGGTATGCCCTGATTAATGCTGAAATTATTATCATAAGTAATGCGGCTGTTGTACTGGCCAAAAGTTACGCCGACATTTGTTTTGCCATAGTCCTTTACCGTTTTTTTCAATTGTTGCTGGTAACTTATATCCAGCGTTCCTACTTTTACCAAAGGATTATTCTTCATAGCTGATGTAACAGCCTCATTAAGATTTATGACTGTCTTTGGTTGTTGAGCATTTGCGGCAAAGGATGATGCTAAAAACAGGATGAATAATGAAGGGAAGTGCTTAGCCGGAGATATTTTTTTTACTTTTGGTTTTATCTTTTCAAACCAGGTATATAACACCGGTAGCACCACCAACGTAAGAAAAGTAGCTGTTATCAATCCACCTATTACAACTGTTGCTAATGGCCGTTGTACTTCCGCACCCGAACCTCTTGATAAAGCCATTGGAAGGAAGCCCAATGAAGCAACTGCTGCAGTCATTAACACCGGTCGCAACCGCACAGAGGTCCCTTTTAAAATAATGGCATTTATGTCAGTCATGCCTTCTTTTTTCAACCGGTTAAACTCACTGATAAGTACGATGCCATTTAGTACCGCCACTCCAAACAGTGCGATAAAACCAACACCTGCCGAAATACTGAATGGCATACCCCTGAACCATAAGGCAAATACACCGCCTATTGCACTCATGGGTATAGCTGTAAAAATGAGTAAGGAATATTTAATTGAACCAAACGTAAAGAATAGAAGCAGCAGGATTAATGCTAATGCAACTGGGACTGCAACGGATAACCTTTTGTTAGCTTCTTCAAGATTTTTAAATTGTCCTCCATAAGTAATAAAATAACCGGGGGGCATTTTTACCTGCTTCTCAATTTTTTCCTGCATTTCTTTTACAACCGATGAGATGTCCCTGCCTCTTGTATTAAAGCCGACAATGATTCTCCTCTTTGCATCTTCACGTTGTATCTGGTTAGGGCCTAACTGCAAATTGACATCTGCTACCTGTTCCAATGGAATCTGGTTACCATCAGGAGCCGCAACAAATAATCCTTTTACATCATCAATACTCTGGCGGTTTGCTTTTTCCAAACGCACTACCATGTCAAACCTTTTTTCACCCTCGTAAACAATGCCGGCAGATTCTCCTGCAAAAGCAGCACTAATGGTGCGGTTTATATCTTCTACATTTAAACCAAACTGTGCAATCTTATCCCTGTTTAGTTTCACTACAATCTGTGGAAGGCCGGTTACCTGTTCTACATATAAATCTTCTGCACCTTTTACCGTAGGTACAATCACACCAATTTTTTTTGCCAGGTCTGCCAGCACATCCAGGTCTTCTCCAAATATTTTAATACCTACATCCTGGCGAACACCTGAAATCAATTCATTAAAACGAAGTTGTATAGGCTGCGACAACCCATAGGAAACACCGGGAATTTTTTCCAGTTCCTTTTGCATCAGTTCAGCCAGTTCTTCCCGGTTATGTGCACTGGTCCATTCCTTTTTATCTTTTAAAAGAATGGTAATGTCACATGCTTCTATGGGCATAGGGTCGGTTGGTATCTCAGAGGCACCTATCTTTCCAATCACCTCTTTTACTTCAGGGAATTTTTTCATCAGTAAATCAGAAGCCTGCGTTATTTTTTCAATCGTTTGGCTTAACGAGCTACCTGTAAGCAACCTTGTTTCTACCGCAAAATCTCCTTCTTCCAATGTGGGAATAAATTCACCACCTAAGGTTTTAAAAATGACAAGGCTGATTACAAATACTCCCACAGCAATGCTCACCACCAATAATTTTATCTTTAATGCGCCACGTATTAATGGTGTATAAAGCCATTGGAAAAACTTCATCATTTTATCAGAAAGGTTTTCTTTGTGGCTTATTTTTTTACTTAGAACAAGGGCACTCATCATGGGCACATAAGTAAGTGAAAGCAGGAATGCACCAAGTATGGCGAATGAAACTGTTTGTGCCATTGGGCCAAACATTTTTCCCTCAATGCCGACCAGTGCAAGAATAGGCAGGTACACAATTAAAATAATGATTTGTCCAAATGCAGCAGAGTTCATCATCTTGCCTGCTGACTTATATA
Organism: uncultured Chitinophagaceae bacterium; assembly: GCA_964392955.1. Lineage (GTDB taxonomy): Bacteria > Bacteroidota > Bacteroidia > Chitinophagales > Chitinophagaceae > Lacibacter. The sequence continues at coordinate 11,246 of CAYMSG010000021.1, forward strand.
CTTCATCATCCAATTGGTCTTGTGTCAGCCTTCCGGGTTTTCGATGGCCTAACTGATGCATGGTTGCTTCCACAATAATCACAGCGCCATCCACAATTAACCCAAAGTCAATAGCGCCTAAGCTCATCAGGTTACCAGATACACCAAATAGATTCATCAACGAAATAGCGAAAAGCATGGCAAGCGGAATTACGGAAGCCACTATCAACCCGGAACGGATATTGCCAAGGAAAACCACCAATACAAAAATCACAATCAAGGCACCTTCAACAAGGTTCGTTTTTACGGTTCCGATTGCCCTGCTGACTAAAGCACTTCTGTCAAGAAAGGGTTCAATGACTACACCTTCCGGCAAGCTTTTCTGAATCTGGATTATTTTATCTTTTACACTGTTAATTACAATGCTGGAATTTGCTCCTTTCAGCATTAATACAATGCCACCAACTACTTCCCCTTCTGCATTACGGGTTAATGCTCCGTATTGCGTGGCATGCCCCAACTGTACCGTTGCAATATCTCTTACCAGCACGGGTGCACCACTGGAAGTTCTTGTAACTACAATTTTTTCAATGTCAGTGATTGTTTTAATAAAGCCTTCGCTGCGGATAAAATAAGCGTTGGGTTTTTTATCTATATATGCACCACCAGTATTCTGGTTGTTTTTTTCAAGCGCAGTAAATATATCAGCAATGGATAGATTATAGCTGCGAAGCTTATCTGTATTCAATGCAATTTCATATTGCTTTAAAAGACCGCCAAAGCTGCTTACATCAGCAATGCCGGGTGTGCCAAGCAACTGACGACGGACAATCCAATCCTGTATCGTCCGAAGCGACATAGCATCGTATTTATTTTCGTATCCTTTTTTTGCATGTAAAACATATTGATAAATCTCACCTAATCCCGTAGATATGGGAGCCATTTCCGGGTTACCGATATTATTGGGTATCTGGTTACGGGCTTCTATCAGCCGTTCACCTACTTGCTGACGGGCCCAATAAATATTTGCATCATCATGAAATACGACAGTAACTACAGATAATCCAAATCTTGATATAGAACGGATTTCCTGCACTTCCGGAATGGTGGCCATTGTTTGTTCCACCGGAAAAGAAATTAACTGTTCTACTTCCTGTGCAGCAAGCGAAGGGCTTAAAGTTATAACCTGTACCTGGTTATTAGTAATATCGGGCACGGCATCAATCGGCAATTTTTTTGCCGAGTAAACACCCCATATTATTAATGCAAGTGTAAACAGGCCGATGACCAATTTATTTTTTATGGAGAATTGAATGATTTTATTAAGCATATTTCTATTTAATGTTTTGAAACAAGACGATAATACTTAATTATAATTCCGGCTATAGCCATCAGCATTATAATGCCAAGCACTATCATTGTAATTATTTTTGTAACCCGCATCCACTTGGGTTTTACAGGGTCTTTGATCTTGCTGTAAACTGGTTTACTGCGGGCCATTGACTTTTTTCTCTTAGTCATAACCACATTGTAAACGAAATGATAAAATGTATAGTCAGCGCATGATGCACTGATAAGAATGGGGAATTAAGCAGCTATTTTGGGAGGCTGCCAGATAGAATAGGAAACTTCTGAATTAAAATTCTCGTTATGAAGGGGATACTTTTCAGATTGGAAAATAATTTTTACAACCTGAACTTTGTTCAAACGGTTATAAAATGCGGACGCTGCACAGCACGAACAGGTGCAAAAAGGTGTGCAGGATTCTTTCGAATGGTTGTGTTCCTGGTGATTGGTGGAAGCCGAAATTTTTACTTCTGCTTTTGCATTGCACTCCGTACTGTCGCTACACTGAAGGCATGACAGGTAGAGCAGGAAAAAGCCTAAAAAGAAAAATAAAAATTTCATTGTTACAAAAGTAACAGGATATATTGCAAATCCGGATAAAACATCGATCTAAAATGGTAATATGGTTGCAAAAAACTGTAAATCAAGTGCTTTTTTCTCATTTCGACAAACAGATTAAAGCAACTAAAAGGCAAGATTCGCTACTTTAATTGTCTTGTCCTTACTATCTGACCACGCAAAAATTAAATTTTTACCAGATCTCGTCATCTGAGGAAATCCGCTTGATCTCGATTCTGCCGAGGAAGCAATTGTTATAGAAGCTTCTTTTTTACCATCCTTGTAAACTTTCACTGCTTTTATCACAGAACCTTCCATCCAACTGACCATTGCACTCTTATCATCCAGCATAACAACATCTACACGGCCAATCCCTTTTCCTTCATCAATACGAACAGGAGCATTAAAGCTAGCACCTCCGTCTGTGGAGAAAATGACATTCACCTGTGCTTTTTGATCAGGTGACGAAAACCATGCTACGGCAACAGTATTATCCTGTGCCGCAATCCTTGGGCCATTGACGGGGCATCCTTTAATCTCCCAGTTGTCTGAAAATATTGGTTTGGGTTCTGTCCATTGACCCTTTACAAACCGGACGATTGAGATATCTCTTATTTCTGCTTCTGACCTGTCTCTATAAACTACAACAGGCCCATCTGCAGTGATGGCAGCACTTGTCTGGCAACAATCACATACCCGGTTATCTAATTCCCATTCGCTGGATTTCTTTCCCTGCTTATCTACTATTGCGCCACGTATTGTCATCTGTCCATGATGTCCCTCTTCATGTTTTCCTTCACCTTCCATTGCTGCATTCCTTCCATCAAGCCATGAAATAAAATAATTGTCTTCGTATGGCACTATTGAAACAAAACCATGCTCTGCTTTTTTACCATCATCATGAAGGATTTTTGGAGCACTCCATGTCTTTCCCTGATCAGCGGAGGAAACCAGCTTTACATCGTATGTGTAGGTGCTTTTTTGGCTTTTCTCTAAAAAATGCACGATCATGTTATTTGCACCATCCGAAGCTAAAAGTGGATAATCTGCCCAATTCACAAACCAGTTATCGCCTGAACTTATCACAACAGGCTCAGACCATTGTTCATTCTTTAATGCAGAAAATTTCAATAAGCTTTTCTCCTTTGTTTTCTCTATCCAGGATAAATAAACCAACCCATTTTTATCAGTAAATAAATACGGTTCTGCGCTGACTGAATCAGCAGGTGATGAAAGATACTTTACGTTACTGTCAGCAATATCTGCCGATTCATTTTTTTGACTGTCTGTTTGTTTTGGTGAATTCTTGCAGGAAGACAACGCAACGATAAATAATAATGCAGTTACCAGCTTATTCATTTTTGTTTACAATTTTTAGTATCATGTCAATATTGCTTTTTTCGTCCCACTTGCGATAACCCGATTCAGAAAAAACAAGATCCCCTTCAGCATTAAATATATAGGTTGTTGGCAAAGCCTGAAAACCTAACTCTTCGCTGTTTTGGATTTGGCAATAATTGAAATTAAAATCATGAGTTTTTCTGAATGCCTCAATTTCTTCAATTGCTTCGCCGGAAGCTATTAAAAAAACAATTTCTTCTTTATTCAAAATATTCCGTGCTTTTTCGATCGTTGGCATTTCTGCAATACAAGGCTTGCACCAGGTAGCCCAAAAATTAAGAAATATTGTTTTCCCTGCATACTGTTTTAAACTTAACGAATTACTTTTTAAGTCTGCTAATTTTATTTTCTCAAATGTCGTATCTGGCAGAATAGTAACCGGCTTGTCTTTATTCACTTCTTTGCAGCTTATAAACAACAAAACAACTGAGAGGCTTAATAGCCGGAGAGTAATCATCTTTTGTAGTAACATATTCGACATTATGGATGATGTAAGTTGTGAACATGATGTAAAGAATCCATTGTATGGTGATGACAAATATGATGTCCCGGATGATGTTCACAGTTAACGTGGTGATGATTGTTGGTTATGGTAACAAGTGAATCATTGAGGTGCCCGGGATATTGGGGATGATGATGGCCATGGTGATTAATAGTTGGATCATAAGGTACCCATTGATGGCTATGGTCATCATGAGTGTATGTACCATGATGATAGACATTGTGGTGATGCCAGAACAAGGAGTCATGATGATGATAAACACTGTCCCAATAAAGACGCTGAGTATGATTTGGAGCGGTTGTGAGGCTATTCACTGACTGTCGCATAGCAGATAATTCCCCGGTCATAGCAACAGAAGCAGAAAGGTCATCAGGCTGTATCGTTTCCCGGGATGTATTCTTTTTATCGCAGGATACGATGAACAGCAAGGCTGCAAATAGCAAAAAAAGAGTTTTCATGTTATTGCTTTTACATTTTTGATATAGATTCAGGAAAAGTTTTTTTATTTAATTTTTACTTCAAAAGATACTTATTTGTTTTCATTTCTCATGGCTTAAAACATTTACTCCTTCTAAGCTTATTGTGTTCGTTTTTTAAGCTTTCTTACCGTTCTGATAGCTAATTTTACTTCATACTTTTCCTGTATCAATGGCATTTAATTATTTTACTTTCAACATACTTGCATTGATAGCAACAACAACTGTGCTCACACTCATTAATACAGCACCCATTGCAGGGCTTAGCATAAATTTCGGATAAAGTACACCTGCCGCAAGTGGTATGGCTACCACATTGTAACCCACTGCCCAAATAAGATTTTGAACCATCTTGTTGTAAGTCCGTTTACCAAAATCAATCAGGGTTACCACATCCCGGGGGTCGCTGTTTACCAAAATTATATCGGCAGTTTCTGCTGCTACATCCGTACCTGAGCCAACCGCTATACCTACGTCAGCCTGCGCCAGTGCAGGTGCGTCATTCACACCATCTCCCGTCATGGCAACAATTTCGCCTTTTGCTTGAAATTCTTTTACTTTTTCCTGTTTGTTATGTGGCAGCACATTTGCCAAATAACCATCCATGTTTAATTTTTCAGCTACTGCAGCAGCTATTTTTTCATTGTCGCCGGTTAGCAAAAATGTTTTAATGTTCATTTTTCTCAACTCATCAATGGCCTCTTGCGCACCATCACGGATGCTGTCTGCCAGAGAGATTATCCCGATTGCTTGGTCATCAATTAAAACAAAATTTACGGTTTCTGCATCCTGATTGATTTCTTTTGGAATCTCGGGTAGCGACAGGTTTTGCTGCTTGAAATAATTTGGTCCGGCTGCTACAACAGTTTTCCCATTTACAACACCCGTTACACCAATGCCCTGCATGTATTGGAAACTGTCAGACTTCCACAGCGGGAGTTTCTTTTCTTTTAATGTATTCAGTATGCCTTTTGCAATATGGTGTTCTGAATGTTGTTGAAGGGCAGATGCATATTGAATAATTTCATCGGCAGCATATTTATTGGTTAGGGGAATTATTTTTTCTACAGCGTGAGAACCTTTGGTAAGCGTTCCTGTTTTGTCAAAAATGATGGTCGATAATTTCCTGGTGATTTCAAATGCCGTACGGTTGCGAATCAACAAACCATTGGTTGCCGAGAGTGTTGTAGAAATGGCAACCACCAAAGGAATTGCTACGCCCAGGGCGTGGGGACAAGCCGTAACCATTACCGTAACCATTCTTTCTAAAGAAAAAGCAATATCGCCACTATTGCTAAACCAATAAATAAAGGTGGCTACCCCTACCAGAATGGCAATAATGGTCAGCCATTTGGCCACTTTATCTGCAAGGTTTTGTGTATTGGATTTTGCTTCCTGTGCTTCCTGTACCAGGTTGATTACTTTATTGAGATAACTGTCTTTGCCCACCCCGGTTGTCTTTATTCTCAAAGCACCATCGCCATTAATAGAACCTGCAATCACTTTTCCTTCTATTTCTTTTTTTACCGGAACACTTTCGCCTGTAAGCATGCTTTCGTTTACATAAGAAACTCCTTCGGTCACAAATCCATCGGCA
>CAYMSG010000021.1:17115-19129 GCA_964392955.1 uncultured Chitinophagaceae bacterium
TTCTGCCAAAGCACTATCTATTGGAGCCTTCATATCGGCAGGAATTTTTTCGCCGGGTTTAATGATGACCGTTTCACCGTTTTTCAGGTCTTCCAGTTTTATTTTTACCGCTTCTCCATTCCGTTCAACAGTAACATCGTTTGGCAATAAAGCAACCAGCGACTGCAATGCCTTTGAAGCGGCCATTTGAGACCGCATCTCAAGCCAATGCCCCAAAAGCATGATAACGATAAGGGTTGCCAGTTCCCAAAAGAAATCCATACCCGGCAAATCAAAAACAACTGCAACAGAATAGATATACGCTACCGTAATTGCTATGGCCACCAGTGTCATCATCCCGATGGCCTTTACTTTTATTTCGCCAACCATGCCTTTAAGAAAAGGCATACCACCATAGATATAAATGGCTGTTCCCAATGCCAGCAATACATATTTATCGCCAGGGAAAGTAAAACTAAAACCCAACCACTCCTGTATCATGTGCGATAACAGCAAAATGGGTACAGTTATAATTAAACTTATCCAAAAGCGTTTTAGGAAATCGTTTGTGTGATGCCCTTCGTGCTTGTTGTAATTAGTTTCTGAATGGTGGCCATGCGACTGCTTTTGAGCGCCGCCCATGGGTACTAAATCCATCCCGCACAACGGGCATTTCCCCGGTTCGTCCTTTATCACCTGTGGATGCATGGGGCAGGTGTATTTCTGGAACCCCTGAGTGTTTCGCATTTCTACAACTGGCGCAACATGCTCCGAATGTGAAGAATGCTCCTCTTTTGCCTTTTCTGTATGTTGATGCTGCGAATGAGAATGTTTATCTTCTTTTGCATTAACAGGAACGAGGTTCATTCCGCATTTAGGACAATTCCCTGGTTTGTCCTGAGTAATTTCAGGATGCATGGGGCAGGTATATTCTAGTTTCTCGTGCTGATGTTCCATAAAACCTATTTACGTGTTTAACAAAATGATTAATAATGCCAGGTCAAACCAATTCCCCATTTATAATCGCTGTCATAATTTGTACTTATTGAAAGTGGCTTGGCTATCATATACCTGAAACCGACAGCATATTCCTTATCGGTATTTACCCTGAAATCGAAAAAGAAATTGTTACTAAGTGGTATGTCTGTTCTTTCCAATTGGAGTCGCAACTTGCCAGTATGATCAATCCGCCATTCAGAACGAATAAGCATTGGCAATAAATAGTAAAAACCGGCATCAAAAACCCTGCGATTGTCTTTGCTGTTGGGTTTATTGGCTAAAGGAAGTGTCTTGTTTTTTCGATAGTCAAAGCCTATATAAAAAGCTAAGTATTGTTTTTTGTCTAAATAGCGGAGCAGATGTGTTTCTGTTTCATAATCACCATTCCAACTGACCCTTCCTTCAAATTCCAAAGCGTTTTTATTGTTGGAAATGTTGCCCGATAACCAGGAGCCCTGAGAGTGAACAGATAAATCGAACCAGGGATAAAGTATATTGTCTTCTTTTTTTAATTCTTTGTAACCGGTTTTGGCGAATTCATTTTGCTCACTTCCTTCATAGCTTACAATACGAGCCATACCAGCCATCATGTGATAAAGGATGTGACAATGAAAAAACCAATCTTTCTCTTCGTTTGCTTCAAACTCTATTGTAACTGTTTGCATTGGTTGAATGTCAAACGAATGTTTCAGTGGTGAATAATCGCCCTGGCTATTGATAAAGCGGAAAAAGTGGCCATGCAGGTGAAGCGGGTGACGCATCATTGTACTATTGGTCAAAACAAATCTTACCCGTTCACCTTTTCGGATAAGGATTTTATCGGCCACCGACAATGTCTTAAAATCAAAAGACCATACATACCGCAGCATATTGCCCGTAAGTGTTAATTTGACTTCTCTTGGTTTCAAAGTAGAATCCAAAGTGGTGGGGTGTAGCGCCCGCAGCATATTATAATTGAATTCTCCCGGCATACCCATATCCATTCCCTGCATATTGCCCATGTCCATGCCCTCCATATTATGCATATCCATTTCTT
>CAYMSG010000022.1:0-19121 GCA_964392955.1 uncultured Chitinophagaceae bacterium
ATTTCCCCAAACTGAAAAATGATTTTGAAGTACAGAAGAATAAGATCAAACTATTCAGTCGCCAGGTATTTATTACGGATGAAGTAAAAGACATAGTTCCTGAATTTTTATTGCTGTTGCATGGTGTGATTGATTCACCGGATATTCCGCTGAACGTAAGCCGTTCGTTTTTACAGGCCGACAGCAATGTGAAAAAGATCAACAGTTATATCAGCCGTAAAGTAGCAGATAAGCTCAGCGAATTGTTTAAAAAAGACCGCAAAGCCTATGAAGAGAAATGGAGCGATATCGGTTTGTTTGTGAAATATGGTGCTATTTCCGATGAAAAGTTTTATGAAAAAGCAAAAGACTTTTTGTTATTCACCAACACCGCCAATGAGCATTATACCATTGAAGAATACAATGCAAAGGTGAAAGATTTTCAAACCGATAAAGAGGGCAAACTTGTATATCTCTACACCATTGATGCAGAGCACCAGCATAGCTATGTACAGGCGGCGCAAAAGAAGAATTACGATGTATTGCTGATGAACTCTCCCATCGACACCCATTTTATCCAACACCTGGAAATGAAACTGGACAAAACAAGTATGAAGCGGGTGGATGCCGATGTACCGGATAAACTGATTGTAAAAGAAGACGCACCGGCGCACCAGTTGACCGAAGAAGAACGCAACAAAGTAAAAGCGGTATTTGAAAAGGCCATCAACAATGCAACGATGAAAGTGGAGCTGGAAAGTTTACCAGCGGAAACAATGCCGGTTACCATTACCATGGAAGAATGGATGCGCCGTATGAAAGATATGAGCAAACTCGGCGGTGGCGGCATGATGGGCTTTTACGGCAGCATGCCCGACAGTTACAAAGTAGCCATCAACGCCAATCATAAACTCATCAGCAAATTATTAGCTGCAGATGAAGCACAACAAACAGCCATTGCCAAGCAGGCATTTGACCTGGCATTACTTGCACAGGGGTTGTTGAAAGGAGCTGACTTAACAGCGTTTGTTGAAAGGAATGTGGAAGTGATTTAGTCCTGAACACCCTTCGGCTCCGCTCAGGACCGAAGGGCGTTGCTTTGGAGAATCAAGCGACAGTCAAGATTCGATTTTGATAAAATACAAATGGGGCCGATGCAAAGCATCGGCCCCATTTTATTTACCTACCCCTTTCTGTTGCTATATAAGTTTTATACTCTGCCGCCCCTCCAAGGAGGGGATAAACATGCTGAGCTTTCATCACTCACTACTCATCACTCATCATTCTATTCCTTCCACTTAAACACAATCGTTCCGTTTTTCTTCTTGTCACTTTCTACGGTAATATTATACACTTTGCCACCTGCTGTAATACGCATCAGGGCTGTATTGGGTGGTGTTTTTCCGAGGTTCTCTGCAAACATTACCAGGTTGTTCTTTCTGCCTTTTAATGCTTTTACATTCAGCGTTGTTACCTTATCGGTCAATTGTTTTTTGCTGAGAATCGGATAACTGTTGAAATAAACCGTTACGCTGTCGCCATCAATTTCACCATTGTCAAACAATTCAATTTTGATTTCGGGATTATCAATTTCAATTGTCTGAATGATATTGTTATCACGCTCGGCTGTTTTCTTTTCTTCACCCGGCACATAATTCTCCGGCATCTGGATAGCAGTAAACACATTCGGACCGTTCAATAATTTTGCAGCTGCCTGTTGTACATCTTTGATCGTGATCTTGTCAACATATTTTTCATAATTGACGAAGTAATCAATATCGTTACCCGGAAACTTACTTTCGGTCAATGCACTCAACCAATCTTCATTTTCTTTGATATCGATCTTATGTTGCTCACGCCACTGCTGTTTTACTTTATCCAGGTTTTGTTGCGACGGACCTTTGGCAGCGATCTCTTTAATTTCCCTGTTCACTGCTTTGAGTAAGGTATCGGCTTTCTCGGGACCACAAGGCAATTGTACTGCAAACGTATAGTTATTGTACGGCTCACGCTCCAATGATCCAAAGATGCCGCCACCATAAATACCACCGATCTTTTCACGCAGCTCTTCAATAATGCGGATGTTGAGCACTTCTGTTGCCGCCTGTGCTTTTAATTGCAGATCCTGGCTGTATGGCACTTCACCTGAGTGAAATTGAATAATAAGGCTCCGCTCCTCTTTTCCTTTCTTCACCATCATGTCACGCTTGCCTTTTGCTGGGCGCACTTTATTATCAACAGCTGCAAACTTTTTTGTTGTGGTTGGTAAGCTGGCAATGTATTGTTCGATCAATGGAATGATCTCTTCTTCTTTAAAACTTCCTACAAATACAAACTCCATACTGCCTGCATCACCAAAGCGTTCTTTGTAAATTTCCATTGAACGTTTCAGATCAATCTTCGAAAAATTATCTGCTTTCGGCAAAGCAATCGGCGCAAGTGGATTATTGCCATACAACTCACTGTACAATGTATCAATAAATGCAAACTGCGGATTGGCTCCCATCATTGCATATTGTGACTTGTTCCGTTGAATATAGGATTTAAACAGGGTTGTATCCATCCGTGGACTGGTAAATGTTAACCAGGTTAACTGGAACATTGTCTCAAGATCTTTTACTGTTGAACTGCCCCGCACACCTTCACTGGCAGCAGTAAGGAAAGGATTTACCTGTACTGTTTTTCCAGCCAGCACTTTCCGCAGATCAACCGGTGAAAATTCTCCCACACCCATTGATGTAACCACAGGTACTGCATATTCAGCATTGAATTTATCTGCAATACCGTAATTGTTTTTTCCACCGGGACGAACAGATGACATCAATATCTGATCGGCTTTAAAATCAGTTGATTTCAGCGTCACTTTAATTCCATTGCTGAGTGTAAGTTCAGTTGTACCAAGAGCTGCATTTTTTTTGGTTGCTGTAACTTTCCCGGCTTTTGGTTTTGTTTCCAGTAAAACAGAAGCTACTGCTTTGTCTTCATATGCTTTTACATCTGCTTTTTCTGCAGCTGGGAAAAATGCAAGTATCTCTTCTTCAGTTGGAATTTTTTCACCGGCTTTGGGTTCAGGTTGTGTGATATAGGTAAACCGGTTCTCTACACCTTTAATGTATTTATTCACCAACGCATTTACTTCTTCAATCGTTATGCCCGGTAACAACTCTTTTACTTTTTCAAATTCATATTCAATACCCGGAGTGGGGTCGCCTTTCAAAAAGTAGTTCACATATTCATTTACATAATTGGCACTTTCCGTTTTATCACGGTTGTTGTAGCTACGTTCATAATTACTCAGGGTTGTTTTTTTGCTGCGTTCCAATTCTGTTGCAGTAAAGCCAAAACGTTTCACACGTTCCAGTTCTTCCAATAATGACTGTGTTGCTTTTTTTACATCACCTGTTCCTACGCCGGCATAAATGGAAAACGCATCATAGCCTCTTGCATACGAACCAAAACCACTGCCTGCAAAATTGAAGGGTGGATTTTCTTTTTGTGTTAACTCCTGTAAACGCTGGTTGAGCATCCGTGTAAATAATCCACGCAAAATACTGTTCCTGTAATCCTCAACAGTAGCAGTTGGCTCAGCCACAAACGATGGAAAGTTGATGGCCACTTCAGTGGAAGAGGCTTCTTTATCGGTTAAGATCATTACTTCATTGGCAGCATAAGGTGCAACAGGTGCATATTTACGCTCACGTGGTTTTGCCGGATTTTTAATCCCTGCAAAATGTTTGCGGATCAATGCTTCTGCAACCTCAGTAGTAATATCGCCCACCACCACCACAGCCATCAGATCGGGGCGATACCAATCCCTGTAGAAACGACGGATGGCATCATATTTAAAATTCTGAATAATGCTGTCTTTCCCAATGGGCAAGCGATCAGCATACAACGAACCGGCAAACAAGCCCGGTAAAATTTTTCGGAACATCCGCTCTTCCGCACCTTTCCCGGAGCGACTCTCTTCCAGTATTACGGCACGTTCGCCATCAATATCTTCATCAAGGTTGGTAACGTTATGCGCCCAGTCTTCCAGTATCTGAAATCCTTTTTCAAGATTGCCCGGTTTATCAATGGGTATAGGAAGAATGTACACCGTTTCATCAAAGCTTGTATATGCATTCAGATCGTTTCCAAAACCTACACCAATTTCCTGCAGGTACGAAACGATATCGTTCTTCTTGAAATTTTTGGTACCGTTGAATGCCATGTGCTCCATCATGTGCGCCAATCCAAGCTGATCGGCATCTTCCAGGATAGAACCGGCATTGAGCACCAGCCGCAGCTCTACACGCTTTTCAGGTTTTTGATTGGGACGAATAAAATAGGTTAACCCGTTTTCCAGCTTTCCCATTTTCACTTTCGCATCGAGGGGAATTTTTTCTGTACGTATTTGTTGGGCAAACCCCGTAATAAAAAGAAAAAAGAAAGCAGGAACAAACAGCAGCAGGTGTAATCCTTTTCGTTGCATATAGAATGTTTTTTGTGAATGGGCAAATATAGATGATACAAACTTACAATGCATGTTAACAGTGCTGTAAGATGATAAACGGTTGCAAACAAAAAAGCTCCCCTGCCTGAACAGGAGAGCCTTTTATATGGAGATGTAAGTTTTACAGTGCAAGACCTAACCCCACCTGGAAGCCGGTTGTTTTCCATTGCTCCTGATCGGGCAGATCGTTGATATTGTTTAGCCCGATTGCATAGCGGCCGTAGATTCTTACACGCAGAATATTCAACTGCGCTCCAAACAACATGGAAAAGTCGCCATTTTTAAATGCTTCCTGTCCATTTTGGAGAAAGGTTTTGTCCTTGTTCAGTAAGATACCGAATTGAGGACCTGCCTGCAGCGATAATATTTTTGCCGGCTTGTACGTCAGTAAAAGAGGAATACTCAGGTAATTCAACTGCGGATTCTGCAGGCTCTGATCATCGAGGTTTTGATAAATAGCACTGAAGCCTGTTACTGTATCCGAATTGATCTGATTCCACAATACCTCTGGTTGTAATGCAAACTTTTTTCCTAACGAAATTTCTGCAAAAGCACCGAGGTGATAGCCGAGTTTGTATTGCTCATCAAATCCCTTTCCATCAATTTTTCCAATATTGGCACCGAGTTTAGGACCAATGCGAAACTGTGCAAATGAAACAGATGAAGCGGTAATCGCTACGAGTAAGATGACAAGTGATTTTTTCATTTTTTTGATTTTAGTTAATTACAAACGGCGAATTAAATGCCAACCATTTATTTGCTACGGTAAAAATATGTTAAGAAGAACCGTGCCAAAAATAATTAAAACATAAAACCGGCCTGCACACTATACAGTGTGCTGAGTTTATTCTGGCTGCTCAACAGGTAATAATCAAAATAAACCTGCGGATTTAAAAAGAACTTACCAATGTACCAGCTTGCATCCAACTGCAAGCCCAGCGATTGAAACTGAAATGGATTTTTCTGTGAATCGGTTTCGGAATAACTTCTGCTGCGGCTCAATAACCGACGCTGCCGGATTGTACCTTTTGAATCAACCGTTACATTTGTTGCCGACCCCAACAGCATCAACGTTGGCTGCAGATTAAAATAATCTTTCTTCCCGATTCCATCCAGCACCCAATCGTAACGCAGGTACGGTATAAATGAAAAGTCACGGATGCGGATATTGGATGTATCGCTCACATAAAAATACTGTGTTACCAATTCGCCTGTTAATGGCAAGCGTATCTGTTGCGAATCGAGGTATTGCAGGGTTTCACGGTAACGGCCACCCGAAAATCCCAGCATTACTCCCGGCCTGAATTTTCCTTTGCCTACCTGCAAATACGCCAGCACATCATTATCGTATGGCGAGGACGCATTTACAAATTCCTTTTTCCCCAAAAAACGTGTGTAGGAAATTCCGTACGAAACTTTTTCCAACTGTGTTTGATCGTACGAAAACGTAAGTGCATGTTGCAACAGTTGCGATTTTCCCGCTTCCGTTAAGATATAATTGTTGTAAGTGATGCCTAACCCGCTTTTATGATAATAGGCAATGGTAGGTGTAAAGCTGAGATTGGTGGCCGATTGCTGTGCATTCAACGCCACGTTTCGCACACTGAATTGTGTATTGCCTGCACCTAAGGAAAACAACCAATAACTTTTGGGTGCTTTCAGCGAATCATACAATGCAAGAAAATCATCGAGTTCTTTTTCAAGAGAATCGACATTGATCATAACAGAATCTGTTTTCGTTTCCTGTGCATTGACAGCAGAACAAAAACAAAACAGCACGGCGAATAGAATAAGTGGTTTAAGCATGCGGGCAAGGTTCATCCAATAGACGAACCTGCTGCAAGATAGTTTAATGCCTGTAAAAATTATGTCAACTCGATGAGAGTAATCTCCGGCAAAATACCCACCCGGCCGGGATAACCAATAAATCCAAAGCCACGGTTGACGTATAGTTTCTGATTGGCTTCTTCGTACAATCCTGCCCATTGTTTGTACACATATTTTACCGGGCTCCAGCGGAAACCCGGAATTTCAACACCAAACTGCATACCATGTGTATGACCCGATAAGGTGAGGTCAATATCTTTAAACTGAGAAGTTACTTCCGAATTCCAATGAGACGGATCGTGACTCATCAGAATTTTAAACGGCGATTCTTTTGCTGCAGCATGCGCTTCGTGCAACTTCCCAAAAGATGGGAAATTTGCCTTGGCACTGGTATTATCAACTCCAAGTATGGCGATCTGTTGTCCTTCTTTCTCAATCATCACATGTTCGTTGCTTAATGTTTTCCAGCCAAGCTGTTTGTGTACTTCCATTACTTCGGCAGCATTGGCCAGTTGTTTCTGCCGCACTTCTTCCCTGCTGGCGCCGGTAGGAAACCCGTAATCATGATTCCCCAAGGTTGCATATACGCCATGCTTTGCTTTTACTGCAGCAAACACATCCATGTACTCTTTCATTTCGGCTGCACTGTAATTCACCAGGTCGCCGGTAAACAATACCACATCTGCCTCCTGTGCATTGATCTTATCGATCCCTTTTCGTACGGCCTCCTTATCTGTAAAACTACCGCTGTGTATATCACTCACATGAATGATTTTGAAACCTTTGAAAGCTGCCGGCAAGTTCCCAAAACTCAATGCAATTTTCTGCAGATTGTATTTGTATTTGTTTCCAAACCCATACAGTAATGATGTAAACAAACCTCCACCTACAGCCAGTCCGGCCCAGCTTAAAAACATCGAACGTGTAATGCCATTGGCGGTACCGGTATTTTTTGGATTCCAGTTGGGAAAAATAAAACTGCCGGCCCATTGTACAACACGGCGCACATCATCCACCAGGAAAAAAGCACTGGCCAGCATTTTAGCCAGGAACAAACCGATTACAACCGCAAATGCATAGGTGCGCAGCAGCTTGTGCCAGGCTTCATAATTGGTAAATGTAATGCTGAGCATTAATGCAAATGAAATGATGCTGATACCCCAGTAAACCGCATATACAATATAACGGGTGCGTGGTGCCCAGCTATCGGCCACCGTACGCAGGGCCTGAAACACATAAATATCTACCAACAAAAAAATCAATAAAAAGATCCAAGAACCGGCTAAACGTCGCATAAGAATCAAAATTGAGAAATAAATAAAACAACTGCCTGTTAAATTTCAAACAGTTACAGGGTTTCAGCTATAACAGTGGGGGGATAAGTATTGTTCCCGAATATTATGCCGAAGCCTTATTTTTGTCAGGATGGCTTTCAATGCCAATGCAGCCTTGCTGTTACGTACTACAGCTCATCAAAACCGTTACAATATGAAGTTTACATATTATGGCCATTCCTGCTTTGCAATAGACGTAAAAGGTGCGAAATTACTTTTTGATCCTTTTGTTACATTAAATGAATTGGCGAAGGACAAGGTGGACATAACAACCATTGAGGCTGATTATATCCTGGTAAGTCATGGCCATGCGGATCATATTGCTGACTGTGTAAGTATTGCAGCCCGCACAAAAGCGAAAGTAATTTGTAACTGGGAAATTCATTTGTGGTTGCAGAAAAATGGTATTACCAACACTCACCCTATGAATATTGGCGGGCGGTGGGCCTTCGAGTTTGGAACGGTGCGTTGTGTAATGGCGCAACACTCGTCATCGCTGCCCGATGGAAGCTATGGCGGCAACCCGATGGGATTTGTGATTACTGCTGATACACCGTTTTATTACAGCGGCGATACCGGCCTGACACTTGAAATGCAACTGGTGCCACAGGGAGCCCCGCTCTCGTTCAGCATTTTGCCGATTGGTGATAACCTAACGATGGGTTACGAAGATGCAGTACGGGCCGCCCATATGATGGGATGCAGCAAAGTGATTGGTGTACATTACAACACGTTTGAACTGATTAAAATTGATACGGAAAAAGCAAGGAAGCATTTTGAAAAGAACGGACTGGAATTATTGCTGCCAGCCATTGGAGAAACAATTGAACTTTAACAGCCAGATATAACAGCCTTCAACAGGCAACACAAAGCAGGAACGAAATTATTATGGGTAGAATTATTGGAATCGCCAATCAAAAAGGAGGAGTCGGTAAAACCACAACAGCTATTAATCTGGCTGCCAGTTTTGCCGTGCTGGAATACAAAACATTATTGGTGGATGCTGATCCGCAAGCCAACAGCACTACCGGTGTGGGCTTTGATCTGCATAACGTACAACAAAGTCTGTACGATTGCTTTGTAAATGGTGCCAATGCAAAAGACGTGGTGTTGAAAACAGATATTCCGAATCTTGATCTGATTCCTTCCCATATTGATTTAGTAGGTGCTGAAATTGAAATGATCAATCAGCCCAACCGTGAATCGGTGATGAAACAACTGCTGGCTGGTTTGAAAGAGGAATACGATTTCATCATTATTGATTGTTCGCCTTCACTTGGTTTGATAACTGTCAATGCATTAACGGCTGCTGATGCAGTGGTGGTGCCTGTACAAACAGAATTTTTTGCATTGGAAGGATTAGGTAAGTTGCTTAACACCATCAAAATTGTACAAAGCCGTTTGAATCCGCAACTGGTGATCGAAGGTATTTTGATGACGATGTATGATGGACGTTTGCGTTTGTGCAACCAGGTGGTGAGTGAAGTGCGTCGCCATTTTGAAGGCATTGTATTTGATTCCATCATTCACCGCAATACACGCTTGAGTGAAGCACCCAGTTTTGGCAAACCTGTTATTTTGTACGACAGTGAAAGCAAAGGGGCGATCAACTATCTTAACCTCGCAAAAGAAATTCTGCAACGGAATAATCTCACCAAGATCAACCAGGAAGATAAGATCATCGAGATGGATGAGGAGGAGGAAGAAGCCGCTAGCTAATAGCTACGAGCTGTGAGCAGGTGTACTTTGTTCATCAGTTAAATTAATCTTAGTATTTCAAGAATTTTTAGTTTGCTATTTGTAAAGCTTCTGTCTTTACTCGAAGCTCATAGCTGGCAGCTCACAGCTTACATGCATTTACTATTCATCAACCTGCTGCCTTTTGCTCGTAGCTAATCGCTCACAGCTAGCAGCTTTCTCTTTACTTTTGCCGCATGGTTACAAAAGAATTCCCACGTATCGTTTTTATGGGTACACCTGAATTTGCAGTGGCTTCACTGGATGCATTGGTGAAAGCAGGTTACAATGTAGTGGGTGTTATTACAGCACCGGATAAACCAGCCGGACGTGGTATGAAACTTACTCAGAGTGCCGTTAAGCAATACGCTGTACAACACAACCTGTTTGTGCTGCAACCGGAGAAACTGAAAAACCCTTTGTTTCTTGAAGAACTGAAAATGTTGAAGGCAGATCTGCAGATCGTGGTTGCTTTCCGGATGTTACCCGAAGCAGTATGGAATATGCCGAAGAAGGGAACGGTAAATGTGCATGGAAGTCTGTTACCACAATACCGTGGTGCCGCTCCTATTAACTGGGCCGTGATCAATGGTGAACATGAAACAGGTGTCACCACTTTCAAACTAAAACATGAAATTGATACCGGCGATATTCTGTTGCAGGAATCATTTGCGATAGGTGAAGATGAAACAGCAGGTGAAGTACACGACCGCATGAAAGAAATTGGCGCACAACTCTTAGTAAAAACGGTGGAAGGGTTGGTGAACGGAACGTTGGAGGAGAAACCGCAGTCGTCAATGGTGAATAGTGAATTGTCAATGGGAGACGCTGAAGTATCAACAGCTCATTCACCACTCACCACTCACCATTCACCATTAAAACACGCTCCCAAAATTTTTACGGAGACCTGCAAAATAGATTTTTCAAAAACAGTGGAAGAAGTACATAATCTCATTCGTGGCCTCTCTCCTTTCCCCGGTGCGTTTACAACGTTTAACGGCAAAACGATGAAGATTTATAAGTCGAAAAAGGAAGTTGTTACGGGTCAGGCCGCTCCAAGCGGACAGACCATTGGAGAGTCTTACACCGATGGTAAAACCTATTTAAAGTTTGCTTGCAGTAACGGTTACGTACAGGTGCTGGAGTTACAACTCGAAGGAAAAAAACGAATGAGTGTGGAAGATTTTTTGAGAGGGTACAGGAGTTGAAGCAAAAAGGAAAACGAGTGGTTTATTCTATTTCTTGATTTTTTGCTTGAGTGCCCTCACTATTTCATGTAACCCGTTCAAAGTTCCTTGATAAAAATTTGCGTTTTTGAACTCAGGAATAATAAAATCATCAATTACTTTTTTCGTTTCTTCGTCGCTAAAAATCTTTTCAATACCATATCCATTGTGTATTCTGATTCTTCGATGCCCTTTACTTATTCCGACTAGAATAGCATTATTTCCATTATTCTTTCCAAGACCCCACTTATTCCCGATCTGTAATGTAAGATCATCAAAATTATCTCTAGCAGTAGCAGTAGAGTCAAGAGTAAGCACTGTAATTTCAATGGCTGTGGCACCTTGAAAAGCAGCGATCAAACTATCAAGAATCTTTTCTTCACTTTCAGAAAAGATATTTTCGTAATCATTAACAAAACCTGATGGAGAAGTCAGGTTATTCAAAAATGTACTTCGATAAGTTGCTAAATCTGTCTTTGAACTGTCAAAAAACGGAGGCCGGGTATTTCTCTCTTTTGGTTGCGTACAAGCATCAGAGAAAAACAATAAACAAATGAAAGCTATTACTATTTTAAGTTTGATCAAAATCATCAATACGCTTTCTTACTTCCGACTTTCAACTTCCAACTTCGTTCTTGCCATCACTTTCCCCACACCAGTTCCGCATTGAACTTCTCCGTACTCACACCCAGTTGTGCAGCGGCTGAATTACTAAGGCGGAACATCAACCCGCTGCCGGGGCTTGTTTCTTCTACCCCACCTAATACTTTTGCATACACTGCTTTTCCATTCGCCGGGTTGCGGATCATTACAATCGCTCCTTTTTCTACCTGGTCCATCAATACATAATATTTTCCATCGCTCCAGCCACTGGTGCTTTTAAACACACTGCCGGCACCGCTGTTTGCTTCCACACGTTTGCCGTTATTCGTCTGCCGGTTAAATTCATCTTTGAAAAAACCATTTCCGGTATAACTCACGGTTGTAACTTCTGTCTTCGGTTCTTCCCGTTTTACTTCTGGTTTTGGTTCTTCTTTTTTCACAACCACCGGTTGTTCTTTTTTCGGTTCTTCTGTTTTTACAACAGGCTTGGGTTGTTGCTGCACCACAGTTGGCTCACTGCGTACATTCATTCCCTGCGCAGCCAATGACGATAAAGTTTTATCAACTTTTAAAAAGCCAATAATGACCTTGCTTCCAACACTCACTGCATCGCCCAGGTTATTCCATGATTTGATCGACGCATTATCGGTGCCGTAGAGCTGACTTAACCGGCTCAGGGTTTCGCCCTGCTTTACCGTATGATACAAGGGTACCACTGTTTCATTTTCTGCACGGGTACCTGTTTGCCAGAAATTCACTTCGTTGAGTGGAATACGAATTACCTGGCCAATACTTAACGGCGATGTCAACTCCAGTCCGTTATAAGGAGCAAACACACGTGGACTGATATTGTAAATACGACCGATACTGTAAAAATTTTCTTTGGGCCCGATTTTATGTACGAGATATGGTTTGCTTTGATTATCCAGCTGTACCAATAACGGCGTGGTTTGCGCCATGGCCGCTACAGTTGTGAAACAGATACTGAGAAATAAAAAGGCTCTCTTCATGGAAACTTGATTTATACACTGCAAAGATGCAGAATTCCGTGAAAGTATTGTGCCAAAGAAAAGCTTAACCAAATTTTGGCAACAGAAAAGTTTGGTTAAGTCGATACAAACGGCGTTTCGTCGGGGCTTAACGTTTCTTTTGCTAACATTGCATCCACATGAGTGCATCAAAAGCCAAATATTATGTAGTGTGGAAAGGGAAAGAACCCGGTATTTATACCAACTGGAACGATTGCAAACAACAGGTGGAAGGATTTACCGGCGCTGCCTATAAATCATTCCCCACCATGATGGAAGCCGAGCTGGCGTATAAAGAACATTTTGCCAAACATATTTACAAAAAAGAAAAACCGGCGGTTACAAAAGACCTCGCTTCCATTGGCACACCCATACAGGAAAGTATTATTGTAGATGCAGCCTGGAACAGTGTACAGAAAGACATGGAATACCAGGGCATCCTCTACAAAACCAACACCCGTATTTTTCATATGGGACCCTTGGCGAACGGCACCAATAACATCGGTGAATTTTTAGCCATTGTACATGCACTGGCATATTGCAAAAAACACAACCTGCTTTCGATTCCTATTTACAGCGACAGCCGAAATGCCATTGGCTGGGTAAAAGCAAAAAAATGCAAAACCAATCTTGAGCCATCTGCTAAAACAGCTCACATTTTTGATTTGATCCATCGTGCAGAAAACTGGTTGCAAGAAAATACGTACAAAAACAAAATTCTCAAATGGGAAACAGAAGCCTGGGGCGAAAATCCTGCTGATTTCGGACGGAAATAGAGTAAGAAATTAAAAATGGATAATTTATAATTGAAAGGCTCGTGCCTCATTCGTCAAATGAGGCATATTATTTTCAGCAGTTATGCTGGTATCACGCAAAGCTAAATGCTAGTAGCTTATAGCTCACTGCTATTTTTGGCAAGGTTCTTGAAAAACACACTTCATTATTCACCTTTTAAAATCACAGCATTATGAGTATGAAGTTAATTTTTGCCTGCGTGGCCGCAGGTGCAGTTGTAGGTATGCTGATGGCGCCTGAAAGTGGTAGTTCCATTCGTAACACGATCAATGAAAAATTCAACGATCTCAAGGAACGTTTGTACAAAGTAAAAAGCAGCAGTTCTGAGATTGAAGAACTGAAAGAAGTATTTAAACATGAAATTGCCGGCTTGAAAGAAGACACACGGAAACGTGTACTCGAAATTCTGCAGGCAACAAAGCTAACCGGTAATCATATAAAGGAGCAACTGGTTTCTTAAGTTGGTACCGGATGCAAATAAAGGGAGTCGGTTACCGGCTCCTTTTGTATTTTACGCAGATATTTGATACCCTACCCATTCTTCACCTGTAACAATAGTATGTATGTGGATATTCCGGGTTAATCGATTATTGAGAAACAGTTTACGCCTCATCACTATCCTGTTGATCATTTGCAAACATGGCTTGCGGAATGGCATCAACAACAACCGCTTTCTGAGAAGAATCTTCGATCCCAAAGGAAAAAATCTTACGACACGTGCGGAACGTTTGCGTTTAATGATCGAAGATCTGGGCCCTACATTTATCAAATTTGGACAGATCGTTGCCGACCGACCCGATCTTGTAAGCGAACAATTGCGGAATGAATTGAAGAAACTGCAAACGTCGGCCAAGCCTTTTGACAATGCACAGGCATGGCGCATTATGGAAGAAGAGCTGGGCGATCCCATACATGAAGTATTTGAACAGCTCGATCACAACCCCATTGCCTCGGCATCCATTGCCCAGGTGTACAGAGGAAAATTACGCAGTGGCGAAACAGTTGCTGTAAAAGTGCAACGGCCACATATCAAACAAAAAATTTCCGTTGACCTTGTATTGATGAAAGTATTGGCCGAACAGGTGGTGAAATCCTATCCTGAATTGGCCAGCTTTAATGTAATTGAGTTTGTTGAAGACTTTGGAACAATCATGAAAAAAGAGCTGGACTTTTCAAATGAAGCTTCCAATATGATGCGGTTTTCGGAAATGTTTAAATACGATGATTACTGCTACATCCCCAAAGTATTTACGAAGTACAGCACACAGAAAATCCTGGTGATGGAATTTGTAACAGGTGTTGAGCCTGATGCGAAAGAAGAATTGCTGGCAAAAGGATTTGACACAAAACAAATTGCACTCAACGGCACACAGATCATTTTGAAAATGATTTTAAAGCATGGTTTTTTTCACGCCGATCCACATGCAGGCAATTTATTGATTCGTGAAAACAACCAGGTGGTATTGCTCGATCATGGAATGACGGCGAGTTTAAAACCTGCACAGATACAGGCGCTCATCAATTTTATGCTCGGCTTTGCCCGACAGGATACACACCGCATTACAAAAGCATTGCTGGCTTTGCTGAACATCAATTTTTACAAGGAACATGCTGACCTGGAGTTTGAAATTGGCGAATTGATACAGAAGTACAGTTATATCCCTTATGACAAAGTAGATATTTCCGGCTTAATGGCCGATACATTTAAGGTGATCCTTCGCCATGGTTTGAAAGTGCCCACCAACCTGTACATGCTGTTAAAAACATTAGGCACCATTCAGAAATTTGCAGAAGCACTTGAAGCAGATATTTCACTCATCAACATGATTGAGCCGTTTGCTAAAGAAAAGATCAAAGAAAAATTCAGCTTTGATGCCATCATCAACAAAGTGATGAATTCAGCAGAAGACTATCTCTACATCGTTGATCGCTTACCCGACGATCTGAAAGAGATCATCAATAACCTGCGAAAAGGAACTTTAAAGCATGAGATCAACTTCCGGGAAGATAGCTTTACCAACAAAGCATTACGACAAAATTTCAATCGTCTTGCATTTGTGTTCATCATTGGCTTGTTACTTATTTGTGCAACATTGCTCATGATCTATCAACCACAAAGCACAGGTGTGAAAGTATTGTTCTACAGCAGCGTGGTGATTATTGTATGGACCGGGTTGAAACTTTTGTTCAATACAAAATTCAGATGATGAGTGATCAGTGATGAATGATGTGTTGCAAATGGTCAATAGGCAATAGACAATAAGCAAATATGAACAATTAATGAGTGGTGGACTGTCGTCTATTGACTGTGGTCTGCTTTCACCTCATCAAAATCCGCCACTCTTTGGGATAGTAATTATTAATGCGGTTGCCGAGCAGTTTCATCCAGCCAAGTGGTAAATTGTTGTACACGGCCAGTGCCCAGCCTTTGTGCGGACTATCAACGCTGATCTCGTTTTTGCGCAGGTAGTCCAACGACTGTGCAAGCGTAAGTTCTACTTTCACTACATCGTCTTTGAGAATCGTTGATACTGCCAATGCATGCTCCGGCAACAAATCATTTTTTGCAATGGTGCCCAACTCCACTCCTGCATACCGCACTTTTAATTCCTGCATCAGGTATTGAATGGTTTCGTTCCAGTGCGTTGGAATAGCTGCAATATTTTGTCCTTGTTTGATGAAGGTGATTCCTTCCGTTGAACGCAACCAGTTTGCGGCAATTGCTGCTTCCTGTTTTGATGCAAGTTGTGTGTTCTTTATTTTCAAACGCAACGCATCCGGTGTTTCTTTTTTCCGAAAGGCCGCAATAAAAAAACCTTCGCCTTTTACTTTATATGGCCAGAAACGATACCCATAAGCACCTGTTGTTGATTCTACTTCATCAATATTCCACGCTTCCTCAACCTTAAACCTTAAACCTTCAACCTTAAACCTTTCTTCGATCCAATCCAATATCTCTTCATCTTCCTCCGCTGAATACGAACAGGTGGAATAAATCAATACGCCATCTTCTTTCAAACAATGCCAGGCATCAGCTAAAATACGTTGCTGCCGCTGACTGCAGAGCTGCACATTGTCTTCACTCCATTCGTTGATCGCTTCTGCATCACGACGAAACAAACCACTGCCGCTGCAGGGCGCATCGATCACCAACACATCAAACAAACCATGCAGTTTTGAAAATGCAGACGGATCATTGTTTGTAACCACTACATTGCCTGCTCCCCACTTGATGATATTTTCTTTGAGAATGTTTACTCTTGTCTGTATCACTTCATTACTCACCAGTAAACTTTCGTTACTGATGATGGATTGCAGCAATGTTGATTTGCCACCGGGTGCGGCACACAGATCCAATACAAGCAATGGCTGCGCAAGATCAATACTTTGTTTCAACGCCTGCTCGAGGAACATACTGCTGGCTTCCTGCACATAATACGCACCGGCATGTAATAACGGATCAAGTGTAAACGAAGGTCGCTGGCGGAGATAATAACCGGATGAGGACCAGGGGACAGGATGGTGGTGAATGGTGAGTGGTGAATGGTGAATGTGTTGCTGATGATTAGTATCTGCTGATTGGCCATTGACCATTGACCATTGACTATTGACCCCGTGCTTATTGCCTATTGACCATTGCTCATTGCCAATTGACAACTTCAGCGGATTCATTCTCACCGACACTACCTGCTCCCCACTTGCATGCACTTCTTCAAATGCAGTTTGATTGAACCCTTTTACCTGTTCAAGAGATCGCAGTAAGGAAGAAGGCAATTGCATACAGCGAAAGTACGAACTATATACTCTTTATTTCGCTGATGAGATCCTGCAATACTTTCTTTGCATCGCCAAACAACATCGATGTTTTTGGCTGGAAGAACAGATCATTTTCAATACCGGCATACCCAGGTTTCATACTGCGTTTTACCACCACTACATTTTTTGCAAGACCTACATCAAGAATCGGCATTCCGTAGATAGGTGAAGAGGTATCTGATTTTGCAGCAGGGTTCACGACATCATTTGCACCAAGGATCAACACCACATCCACCGAAGAAAACTCATCATTAGCTTGTTCCATTTCCAGCAGTTTTTCGTAACTCACATCAGCTTCCGCCAGTAATACGTTCATGTGGCCGGGCATACGTCCTGCTACCGGATGAATGGCATACTTCACTTCCACACCTTTTGCTTCCAGTACTTTCTGCAATTCATGACAGGTATGTTGCGCCTGTGCTACGGCCAATCCATAACCCGGTACCACCATCACTTTGCTGGCATAACTCATCACCACGGCCGAATCGTTCAATGTAATTTCTTTGTAACTGCCTTGTTCTTTTGCGGCGCCACCTGTTTTACTTCCGCCAAACGAACCAATCAATACATTGGTAAGTGAACGGTTCATGGCTTTACACATCAACACAGTAAGTATTGTACCTGCAGCACCTACCAAAATACCACCGGTAAACACCACTTTGTTATCGTACAAAAATCCACCACAGGCAGCAGACAACCCACTTAATGAATTGAGTAAAGAAATCACCACCGGCATATCGGCTCCGCCAATCGGAAATACAAAGAGCACACCATAGATAAGTGACAACAGGAATACAACATAAAACAAAATTGTAGTTGTGTCACTTTGCAGATTCACAGAAATATAAGCTGACAAGGCAACGCTTACAATCAATAATAAGATGTTGATGATATGCTGTCCATTGAATGCAAAGTCTTTTACTTTTCCGCTCAGCTTTGCCCATGCAATCAAACTTCCTGAAAACGTAATGTTACCGAGAATAATGCCGGAAAAAAGAATAGCCATGATACCCGGTGTTGCACTCTGTTCGGGAAAACCAAGCTCAGAAAGATGATTGAACTCTACCCATGAAATCAATGTTGCACTTGCACCACCTAATCCGTTGAACAGACTCACCATTTCCGGCATTCCTGTCATGGCAACTTTTTTTGCAGCTACCACCCCAATCACAGTACCGATGACGATGCCACCAAATATCCACGCATGATTTTTCAGCAACGAACCATCTTCATTCCTGTATAAAAAAATGGTGCCTAAAATAGCAATCACCATGCCCGCACCTGCCAGCATGTTTCCTTTGCGTGCCGAATCGGGGTGCGACATCATCTTCAACCCAATAATAAATGTGATGGCTCCTATAATATAAATGATACTTAAGATTGATACGCCCATGTTACTCGTCTTTTTGCGTTACAGTTTTTTATTACGGTTTTATTTTTTCTTTTTGAACATTTCAAGCATACGGTCGGTTACTACAAAACCACCCACTACGTTAATGGTGCCGAGGATTACAGCCAGTAAGCCCAACACCAATGCTACATAGTTATCCGCATCGGCACGCCCCATTACAATGATAGCGCCGATAATTACCACACCGCTGATGGCGTTGGCATGGCTCATTAACGGTGTATGCAGTACAGCCGGTACACGACTGATCACAATAAAACCGAGAAAGATCACCAAAATGAGGATGTAAATCATCTGCTCATTGGCCGAAATAAAATTGAGAACACTTTCCATATCGTTTGCGTTGAGAGTTGAAAATTAATTTACACGGTCGTGTACCACTTCGTTGTTATGCGTAATACAAGCACCTTTTACCAGGTCATCGTCCCAGTTAAGGTTGATCGTTGCTTCTTTGGTAATAATGAGCTGTAAAAAGTTAGAAACGTTTTTACCATAGAGTTTGCTCGCATCCGATGGCATGGTAGCCTGCAGGTTACTGTTACCATAAATACGCACACCGTTTACAACAACAGTTTCATTGTTTTTGGTGAATGGTGTATTACCACCTGTTGATGCGGCCAGGTCAATGATCACCGAACCGTTTTGCATCAGCTGCAACATTTCTTCAGTAATCAGGATGGGCGCTTTGCGGCCGGGTATCTGTGCAGTTGTAATAATGATATCCGCTTTGGCAACACTCTCTTTAATTTTTTCCTGTTGCTTTTGTTTGTATTCTTCGGTTTGTTCTACGGCATAACCACCGGCTTTACTTGCATCGGCAGCGCCTTCTACTTCCACAAACTTTGCACCGAGGCTCATCACTTCTTCTTTCAC
>CAYMSG010000023.1:0-19115 GCA_964392955.1 uncultured Chitinophagaceae bacterium
ATGTATATGGAAACTATGCAGCTCAATATCCTGATCAGTTGGATATTGTTGGTGTTGCTGAACCAATTGCCATCCGCAACGAACGGTATGCAAAAAAACACAACATCAAAGCAGAGAATCGTTTTGTAACATGGGAAGAGGTGTTCAAACGGCCAAAGTTTGCTGATGCGATTATTATTACTACGCCCGATAATCTGCATTACGGCCCTTGTATGAAAGCATTGGAAATGGGTTATCATGTGTTGCTGGAAAAACCGATTTCACCCAGTGAAAAAGAATGTCGTGATATATTGGCCATGACGAAAAAAACAGGGAAGATCGTTGCTGTATGTCATGTGTTGCGTTATGCTCCTTATTTTGTTGAATTACGCAATATCATTCAAAGTGGTGTATTGGGTAAGGTAGTGAGTGTGCAGCATCTCGAACCGATCGAACACATTCACATGAGCCATTCATATGTGCGTGGCAACTGGCACAACAGCAAGCAAACAACACCCATCATCTTAGCAAAGAGTTGTCATGACCTGGATATTCTTCGTTGGATGCTCGATAAAAAAAGTAAAACCATTCATGCCTTGGGCGATGTAAGTTGGTTCAACAAAACCAATGCGCCCGAAGGAAGTACTGCCCGTTGTGCGGATGGTTGTAAAGTAGAAAGCACTTGCCCCTACTCTGCATTGAAAATTTATTACCGGGAACGAAAACGCAATTATGTTTTTGATCTTCCGGAAGAAAAAGAAAAACAGGCGGCGTATGTATTGGAGCAGTTAAAAACAACCAACTACGGTCGCTGTGTTTACAAAATGGAAAACGATCAGCCCGATCATTACACTACCAATATTTTGTTTGAAGATGATATCAGCGTAAGCTTTAGTATGGAAGCCTTTACATCGTATGAAGGAAGAAGAACCAGAGTGATGGGCAGCCTGGGCGATATTGTAGGTGATATGACCACAATGGTCCACACCGATTTTCAAACAGGTAAAAAAACGGAATGGAAATCAACAACCGATATGCATGGCGGCGGCGATTGGCGACTGGTGGCCAACTGGATCGAAGCCGTTGCAAAAAACGATGCATCGCTGCTCACTTCCACCATTGATGCATCTATCGAAAGTCATTTAATGGGATTTGCTGCAGAACAAAGCCGGAAAGCAAATAAAGTGGTGGAGATAAAGCTGTAAGCAATAGTAATTACCATTAAACGAAGCTATTTACAATGAATTATCCCGATAAGATAGAATTAGTTCTGACGTATAAACACGATCGGGAAGGCTCTGAAATATTTACAGAAAAAGTGGATGCTGTAAAAGTTGGAGAGTACTATAAGTTAGTTCATGTTCCAGCTTTTGCCCCAAACATTGCTTATGGCGATATCGTGAAAGTGGAATTTGATGATGGAGAGTTTCATTTCGACAAGTTAATTGAGGAATCAGGATTCAGCGTTGCGCATGTAGTTATAATGAAACCTGAATCGAAAGATCGAATTATTTCTATACTACGTGACTTTGGATGTGGGGTAAACTCCCATATGGCTGACAATTATCTTGCGATAAGTGTTCCGCCTGAACTGTTGTACCAAGAGATTCGAAATTTTTTGTTTAAAGAAGAATCAATCGGAAACATTAGTTTTAGAGATTGCCTAAGCAAAGTTCACGCAGCAACTATCTAACTAACACAACTCGGCAAACTGGCACAAACAAGTTGGGCCCCGATAGACATCGTGGGCCCTTTTGCTTACCTCTGAAACCACAAAAAAATCGTTTTTTTGGCTCAGTAAGAGTTATGGAATCAACCCATATTCAGTTACCTGAATAAGTACAGTAAATAAATAATGAGGTATGGAACTAAATGTTCATCAGCGGGATATCGTGAAATATGAGGATCTCTGCAACGGAAATTGGAAATAGGATGGATGGGAACAAGATGTAATAAGTTAAATATAGACCAGTCTTTTGGAATTTGCAAGAAAATTCAACGGCTTCTTTTTTGGCTACTGCAATTCTTTGGCAGCAGCAGCAAAAGCCCTCTTCGTTTTGAACGAATACCACCAATGTGGTGCTGTTTTCTTCAACAAAGTATCAATGCCCCGCATACCAAACAGATTCCACGCCCCATGCAATTTGGGGGCAATTCCCTCCTGCATGGCTCGCAGGCTCATGGCAAACCCACTATCAATGTATTCCATATGGTGCCAGCAACCGGCCGGCATAAACAATGTATCGCCATGTTCCAGTATTACTTCATAGCCATTTGCCCGCTTCAAGGCCGGGAACTTTTCATAATCAGGCGTACCGTTCATTTCATGATAATGACTGAAATCGGCCAGGCTTAATACTTCATACGGTTTACGGTATAATTTATACTGCTCTTCATACGGAAACAGCAATACCCGTTTCCGCCCGGCAAACTGTGTATGTAAAATATGCGACAAATCAATATCAAAATGCATATGTGTGATGGAAGTAGCGCCACCCACAAACAGCATCGGATATTTTTTTACAAAGCCTTTCATGTATGCTTCGGGCCAGGTAAAATCCCTGGTCAGTTCCGGCGAGTGATCGAAAATATTGAAGAGGAAAATGCGCCATCCTGCCGGTCCCCGGGAGATCATGTCAATATACTCACCAAAGGTTTTATAATCATCGGCTGTATTAATGGGCGTGTATGCATCGCTTTTGATATTGTTATAAATACCCACTTTGTGATGCCCCGCTGCTGCTTTTAAAAAATCCCAGTTCCATTTAGTATAAGCAGGCCATTCTTTTGCAAGTGATTTGATCACGACCGGTTTCCCGGTTACATAATATTCCCTGCGAAATTGCTCCGGACTGATTTCATCAAAAGAGTCAACTGGTTTGAGTTGCATAACAATAAGGTAATAAAGCTTCTCTCAAATATAAATGAACAAAAGCAGATAAATACATTGCCTGCTGATAAAATTGGAAACAATGCTTCGTACTTTTAACCATGCTTTTGCACGTACATCCAGATAATCCGCAACCGAGGCAGATCAAAACCATTGTTGACTGTCTGCAAAGCGGCGGCATCATTATCTATCCCACCGATACGATCTATGGTTTGGGTTGCGATATTTTTCAGCACAAAGCCATCGAACGGATTTGCCGTATTAAAAATGTTGATCCGCAAAAAGCACAACTCTCGTTCATCTGTCACGATCTGAGCGATCTCAGCAATTACACCAAACAGATCAGCACACCTGTTTATCGTATGCTGAAACAATACCTGCCGGGTCCATATACATTTATTTTACCCGCCAGTCGGGAAGTGCCCAAAATACTCAAGAGCAAGAAGGATACAATTGGTTTACGTGTACCTGATAATGAAATTGCACGTACCATTCTCCGTGAGTTAGGTCGTCCTATTCTCAGTGCATCATTACCGGGCGATATGGTGGAAGAATACACCGATCCGGAATACATGCATGATAATTTTAAAAAGCTGGTTGATCTTGTTGTGGATGGTGGTATTGGCGGCATGGTTCCTTCAACCATTGTTGATTGTACAGAAGATGAACCGGTGGTGTTGAGAGAAGGATTGGGTGAATGGAACGGATGATTGATCAGGCTCTTCCGCCTATTAGTTTTTTGCTTTTAGTGACCTTCTATCTTCGGATGAATAAATGAATTGATTTTTCCCAACATCAACCGTTTGCGAAATACAGCAATAAGAAACTTATTTTACCTTCATAACGATTGCTGCCACGTGCAGTTGTGTATTTGATCAACCAACCATTTCTATCACTGCATGTCTATTCCCAAACCCCATTTACGTTTTTGGCAGATCATCAATATGAATGTTGGTTTCTTCGGCATTCAATACAGCTTTGGTTTGCAGCAAAGCGCCGTCAATCCCATTTATGACATGCTGGGTGCAAGCCCCGATGAAATTCCGTTTTTAAATTTAGCTGGCCCAATGACGGGGTTGTTAGTACAACCCATCATTGGTGCATTGAGCGATAAAACATGGCATCCGAAATTCGGCCGACGTAAGCCTTACTTTTTTGTTGGTGCATTGCTCTGCAGCATTGCTTTATTCTTTTATCCGTTCAGCAGCAGTTTATGGATGGCGGCCGGTTTGCTGTGGATCTTAGATGCAGGTAACAATACCGCCATGGAACCGTACCGTGCTTTTATTGCCGATAAATTAAATCCATCGCAACAACCAACGGGTTTTCAATCGCAAAGTTTTTTTACAGGGCTTGGACAAACCTTGGCCAACGTTTCGCTCTTTATTTTTCCGTTGATCTTTATTGGTAAAACAGGGAAGCTGCCTACCTGGGTATTTGCATCATTCTTTTTAGGTGCAGTTTGTTCTATCGGTTCAATCTGGTGGAGTATGCGTACCACTCCTGAAATTCCGCCAACAGATGAAGAGTTGAAAAAAATGAAAGAAGAAAAGCTAAGTGTTTTTTCTCCGTTCATTGAAATTGCACATGCCATTAAAGACATGCCGAAAGTAATGTGGCAACTGGCATTGGTGTATTTGTTTCAATGGTATGCACTGTTCTGCTATTGGCAAAACTCATCGAAGAGTATTGCACAATCGGTTTGGAAAACTTCACCATCTGAAAATCCTGATCTGTACGAAAAAGCAGTAAGCTGGACAGGACTTGTGAATGGCTGGTATAATATTGTTACGTTCTTGTGTGCATTTGGATTGGTATGGTTTGCCAAACGCTATTCACCAAAGTTGGTGCACTTTAGTTGTTTGGTATTGGCGGGCATTGGATTTCTTGCATTCCCGCATATTGAAAACAAGTACTTACTGTTTCCTGCCATTACAGGTTTTGGTATTGGTTGGGCCAGTATGATGGGTATTCCGTATTTAATGGTGGTGAGTAATATCCCCAAAGAACGGTATGGTGTGTACATGGGTATTATTAATATGATGATCGTGATACCAATGATCATTCAGAACCTTTCGTTTGGCTATATCTTAAAAAACTTTTTGAATAACGATCCCGGCAAAGCCATCACATTTGCGGGTGTGTGTTTATTGATCGCTGCATCTGCAACATTATTGATCAAAACAAAAAAACCAGCTGATGAAGTAATGACATTGGGTGGTGGAGGCGGACATTAAACCTGTTGATTATGAAAATTCTTTGCATAGGAGAAGCATTGATCGATATGATCTGTACAGACAAAGGGAAGCCTTTATCTGCGGGAGAACATTTTTTAAAAAAGCCAGGCGGTGCTCCTACAAATGTAGCAGCGGCCATTGCTGCATTAGGTGGCCAGGTTGATCTGGCAGCAAAAGTGGGTGTTGATCCGTTCGGCACATTCCTGATCAATGAAATGAAAAGCTTTGCAGTGGATACTACGTATATGCTGCAGGATAAAAACAGCTTTACCACGTTTGCCTTTGTATCACTGATGGAAAATGGTGAACGGGATTTTTATTTCAATCGTGGTGCAGATGCTGCATTGACCAAAGAAGAAGTAGATGCCATCGACTTATCTGCCTATTCTATTGTTCATTTTGGATCAGCTACTGGTTTTTTACCCGGCCCGTTGCAACAGGCCTATATCAGTTTGTTAACTCGTGCAATCGAACACAATTGCATTGTAAGTTTTGATCCCAATTACCGCCAGTTGTTATTTGCTGATAATATTTCATCGTTCAGTATTCAGTCCTGGCATTTTTTAAGGAACTGCCAGTTCTTTAAAGTAAGTGATGAAGAAGCATTCATGCTCACCAATACAACAACAGTAAAAGAAGCGGCTGATTATTTCTTACAAAATACAACATCTGTTTTTGCGATTACGCTCGGAAAAGAAGGAACCTTACTGGGACATAACGGAACAACGCATTTGATCGAAAGTATTCCCGTGCAACCGGTTGATACTACGGGTGCTGGTGATGCATTTGTGGGTGCCGTATTATACCAGCTACGTAATTATTCAATTGCTGAGATCAATGAGTTTACTGTTGATCAATGGAAACAGATCATTACCAATGGAAACAAAGCAGGTGCACGTACCTGTGAATACCTGGGAGCGATGGAAGCGTTCCGTCATTTAAACAATGCTATTTTTAAATAAGTACAATGTACCACTTCGGTTTACACGAACATATCAATGCAATCCTGAAGGAGCACAACATCGATGTAGCTGCTGCTGATAATTTATTTTACACACGCTTTCTTGCAAACACTACATCGATCTTTGAATTGTACATGCAGTTGTATGAACATCATCCCGCTGCAGAACAATTATTTGATGAGGTTATGAAAACCATCATCAAAGGTTATCAGCAACGAAGTGCTGTATTAAAACAACGGGACATTACAAAGCTGGAACAGGAGTATTGGTTTCTCAGTAATAGGATCAACGGCATGAGTTTGTATGTTGATCGTTTTTGCGGCAACCTGCAAAACATGCAAACCAAACTTGACTACTTTGAAGAGCTTGGAGTTAATTTTCTTCACCTGATGCCTGTGTTTGAAAGTCCGGCGAATGAAAGTGACGGCGGTTATGCTGTTTCGAATTTCAGGAAAGTAGATGAGCGGTTTGGCACGCTTACAGATCTGATGCAATTGCAGGAAGAAATGCGAAAGCGGAACATGTACCTGATGCTGGATATTGTGCTGAACCATACATCACATAAACATGAATGGGCGTTGAAAGCCAAACAGGGCAACAAACTATACCAGGATTATTATTACTTCTATAACGACAGGAGTTTACCCGATCAGTACGATAAAACAATGCCGGAAATATTTCCTGAAAGCTCTCCCGGCAGTTTCACCTATATCGAAGAATGTAACAAGTGGGTAATGACTGTTTTTCATAACTACCAATGGGATCTCAATTATACAAACCCCGTTGTGTTCATTGAAATGCTGGATACCATTTTCTTCTATGCAAACCTTGGTGTAGATATTCTGCGTATCGATGCGCCGGCTTTTATCTGGAAACAACTTGGCACTACCTGCCAAAACTTACCACAGGCACATACACTTTTACGATTGATCAAACAATGTGTACAGGTAGCAACACCGGGAATGGCGTTGCTGGGTGAAGCGATTGTAGCACCAAAAGAGATCATGAAATATTTTGGTACAGACAACTATACTGCACGTGAATGTGATTTTGCATACAATGCAACACATATGGCATTGCAGTGGGATATGCTGGCAACAGGCGATACCAAAGTAATGCTGGCTGCACAACACGAGCTGCTGAAAAAGCCTTACGGTACTTCGTGGATCACCTACACCCGTTGCCATGATGATATTGGATTGGGTTATGATGATGACATGATTGAACAGGCGGGTTATCATTCGTTTGCGCACCGTAGTTTTTTGAAAGATTATTATGCGGGCATACATCCCGGCAGTCCGGCAAAAGGTGCCTTGTTTTCCAGTAATCCCAAAACCGGTGATGCCCGCATCAGTGGATCATTGGCTTCACTGTGTGGATTGGAAAAAGCATTGCATGAAAATGATACGGCAGCGATTACGCTTTCCATTCAGAAAATTTTGCTGATGCAGGCACATAGTTTTTTCCTAGGTGGTGTGCCGATGTTATTTTACGGTGATGAAGTTGGCTATACAAACGATTACTCTTATTTACAGGAGGAAGGAAAAAGCTATGATAACCGATGGATGCATCGGCCGGTGATTGATTGGAATAAAAACAAAAAAGCAAAAGAGAAAGGAACGACAGAAGAAATCATTTTCAGTGCTACCAAAAAGTTATTATCAATCAGGGGACAATTACAGGTAGTAGCCGATCACAGCAATCTTGTTTGGTTAACACCACACAATATTCATGTTGCTGGTTATTTACGGCAAAAGAATGAGCAGCGTTTATTTTGCGTATTTAATTTCAGTAATGAGCCTGCATTTCTTACCTGGTATGCATTCAAAGAAAAAGGAAATCCACCTGTTACGTTGTATGATCATTGGAGTAAGAAAACATACGAAGTGGGACAGGATCATGAATTTTTTGTATTACCGCCGTATGGGTTTGCGTTATTGGAGGGGTGATAGTTAGACTTCAAACATCACATCAATTTTATGATTTACTATTATCTCATTTATAAATTACTATTCTAGCTCCGCATGCCAAAAGCCAAATTGTAAGGCTTTGGGGTCAATAGCTTCAAATTTTTGTTTCAGTTGGGAAAACTGCTTTTCAGAAAATTTTCGATTTAAAAAAGCATCCTGACCATTCAAGGAAATAACTTCGATCACGAACTGCCGATAAATCAACAGGAATTTAGCAAGATCGAATACAGAAGAGTTCATGAAAATTGGTTCAAAGTCATTATCATGATTTAAAACTTCCACTATTCTGTTCTCAAGATTAAGTACAATGGGGTCGCCGCAACCATTGTGCCCAATGCAAACATATTTATTATAGTTTTCGTTTAAGAATGGATATTTTGATAGAAGCATATCAATACCAAAGTATTCTTCTTCCCATTTCACTCTTTCTCCTTCAAAATTTAAAAAAGGGGCTGCCGATTCAGGAAGTCCACATTGCGTAAAAAAATCGATATCAGGTTCAGCAATATTTAACGATTTCAATGTCGCAATTGAAACAGGCCGTAATTCAAATGAACCGTCCTCAATATTCTTACATTCTTGAATGAAGTGGTCTATATCCATAAACGTTATCGTTCGTATCTTTTCATCAAGGCCAATAAAACTCCATTCGTCCAGCCAAAGCCATCCTGTCCTACATATTCGCCACCACCAGCTTCCAGGTGTGTATCCACCACATTGTATTTTTCCATGAGTTTGCCGGTACGTTTGTACACAACTGTATTGAGTTGAATCCAACGCTCAGCAATGGTTGTTGCTAAAGAATGATACCCGTAATTCTCTAAACCGATAATACTCATCCATTGCAACGGTGCCCAGCCATTGGGTGCATCCCATTGCTGTCCCGTTACATAAGGCGTGGCAACGAGTCCGCCGTCTTTCAAAAATTCAGCTTCCAGCACAGCAGCCATTGCATACGCCTGTTCAGCGGTTGCAATTTTGAAAAATAATGCTGCTGCTCCAGCGAGTGTTTTTTGTTGCTTTGGTTGTTGATTCACAAAATCGTAATCGGTATAAAAACAAGCTTCATTGTTCCAGCAATAGGTTTGGATGGCTTGTTTCCTGGCAGCAGCAATGGTTTCATATTTTGCAGCAATGACTTCATTGCCTTTTATATGCCAGGCTTCTGCAATAGTACATTCCAAATGATAGAGCAAGCAATTGAGATCAACCGGAATAATTTCAGTGGTATGAATGGTTCCAAAATCAGTTTGCTCTTTGAACCAGCGACAACTGTAATCCCAACCCGATTCTGCACCTGCACGCAGATTTGCATAGAGTTGTGCTGGTGGCTGGGAGCTGTTGTGCATCAGTTCCACATCTGCATGAAATGATTCTGGCCGTGCGGTATCAAAGGCATCACAATAACGGTTGAGAACAGATCCATCTTTCATCAACACCACATGCCTTGATGAAATTCGTGTTGCAGAAAGCAGATCCGCATCCTTCATCCAGAAATGATATTCCTGCTCCATTGCATCAAGATAAGTAACAAGCAATTCTTTTCCTTTCCAATCCATCATCAACTTTACCATCAACGAATAGAACGGAGGTTGCGAACGACCGAGATAGTACGTTCTGTTTCCGTTGGGAATAAACCCGATGGTTTGAATGAGATGTGTAAAATTATTCACCATGTGCTCCACCATCTCCTGCATTCCGGATTCTTTTAAACCAAGCATGGTAAAATAACTGTCCCAGTAATACACTTCCCCAAAACGTCCGCCGGGAACAATGTAAGGATTGGGCAACGGGATCAACGAACCACGCTGCACCGTATCGGGCTGGCGTGTAAGCACCGGCCACAACGACTGAATATGGGCCGCCACATCCTGGCTTTCATCGGTATGATAATCGCTGGCAAATACATGCGGTAATTCAAAGTGCGTTTCCACAAATTCTTTCAACTTAAAATCAGCAGCGGTTTTTTGTTCTTCGTAATGCTGAAGAATCACTTCCAATGATTGTTTTGGCATACAATCCACAAATGTTTTTCCATCTGTAAAAATGCGTTGCATCTGTACATCTTCAAACAAAGGACTCAGTTCAAATACACTTTTCATATTCAATTCAGATAATAACTGCCGGTTATTCCTTTCCGGCTTTTTCTTCAATTGTTGATTTGGTTTGAATGCGGTAAAAGAAGAAAAGACAAACCATAAGTGCCAGCATGGGGATCAACGAAAAGTAAAATGCTTTTTGTCCGCCAATATTCTGGAAAAGATACCCAACCAATCTCGAACCCAATGTTCCGCCAATGGCAGAAAAAAATACAAGCAAGGAAGCCATCGGACTATGAAACAATTTTTCAGTAGCACTTAACACAAATGAATTGATCAAGGGATAAATAGGTGCAAGAAAAAATCCAATCAACGGAAACACATACGCAATCACCGGCACATCTTTCAATGAGTTGATTTGCACTGGCTGCAGGTGCTGCGTTTGCGGTAACACAAAGAGTACCATTAAAGCTGCACCAACGAGGCAGGCAAGAAGGATAACAAGCCACGCAATTTTTTTCACCAGTACTGAAGAAATATACCGACCCAATGCAATCGACAGCATGAGAATGACGGCCATGTAAACACTTGTTTTCTCCGGCAGATGAAGCACTTTTTGATTGAAGGTTGGCAGCCAGCTCATAATACCCTGTTCCATCATTACATACATAAACGCAGCGATAGCAAAAACAAGCACCAGTGGTCGTTTCATTAGCTTGATCATTTCCGTAAAATCCTGGCGAATATTGCTGCCCGGCACTTCATATGTAACGTTGAATTTTGAAAACAACAAGATGAAAAAAGACATCGAAACAAGAGCAGCCAGCAACAAGTAGATCCGTAACCAGGCATCAGGATCGGTATCGCTGTAAAAAAGCGGGAACACAACAAATCCTGCAGCAATACCAATCATAAAAAAACTTTCAATCGAAGTGAGTAAACTTTTATGTTCCTTGTCGTTATTCGTAACAAGACCTATCATGGAATAAACAGATACTTTGATAACCGCAAA
Organism: uncultured Chitinophagaceae bacterium; assembly: GCA_964392955.1. GTDB lineage: Bacteria > Bacteroidota > Bacteroidia > Chitinophagales > Chitinophagaceae > Lacibacter. The sequence continues at coordinate 11,090 of CAYMSG010000023.1, forward strand.
TGATACACCTACACAGGCAAACAAAATTCGTACAGACGTAAATGAGTTACCATAATACATTCCGATACATCCTGCAAACACAAGCGCCAGTGCAATGAGCATTCCTTTTTTATAGCCGATACGAGGCAGGAACGATCCTACTAAAAAAGAAACCAATGCGATGGAAAGATCTTTAAACGCTTCCAGCGAACTGGCCTCTACTTCATTTACCTGGTAATTGTTGATAGATTTTTGGATAAGAATGCCTACACTGTTCAGTAAAATAGCAAATACAAAATAATTCAGAAACAGCGAAAGCTTTATACGAAGGTTGGTCATGGCAAGTAGATGAAATGAGTAATTAAATATACCCGTTCGTTATCATTTGCCAAAGCCTTTCACTTATAAAGAACCGCCTTTTACCAGTATTGATTCAACGCAAACGTTTTCGGGGATATCTTCTCCTTTCAATCGTCCAAGCATTTGCTGAAACGACAGTTTGCCAAGCTTGTAGCCACTCGTTTCCACATACGTAATCACGGGATTGTACATGGTGGGAATAAAGCCGTTACTGATGCTGATCACAGCAACATCATCGGGCACTTTTAAATTGAGTTGATGAATGGCACGCATTACCCCGATCAAAATCAAATCGCCCATACAAAAAATAACATCGGGCGGATTGGGTGATTGCAATGCATTGATTGCAATTTTATAGGAAGGATCGGGTTGTTCCGGAAAATCCAGTGCAATGGTGGCAGAAGGGTGTTGTTGCCTGAATGTATCTACAAAGGTTTTACTACGTACCCGTGAAATACTCAGATGCGGATGACCAAACAATGCCAGCACATTGCTCTTCTTCTTTTCGATGATGGCTTCTGCTGCTAAACGTGCTGCTTCCGCATCAGATAAACAAACAGTATGAAAGTTTCCTTCTTCGGGAACACGATCAAAAAATATAACCGGAATTTTCAGGTCTTCCATTTTTTGAAACGGTGTCATGTCTTCTGTAGCAATTGATACCGTGGCAAATACACCCATCACCATGTTTTTGCGGAACAGGTTGAGATTGGCCGTTTCAATGTCTACATTGTCTCTGGATTGCATGATGAGGACAGAGTACCCATACTTGCGTGCTTCATCTTCTACTGCTGCAATAAACGAATCGTAAAAAAAGTTATCGATGGAAGGTACAAGCAAACCCAACACATTGCTTTGCCTGGTACGCAACTGTACCGCATAGCTGTTGGGCTCGTATTCCATGGCGGCCGCCAGTTCTTTTACCTTGATCTTGGTAGCGGCAGAAATATCCGGATGATCTTTCAAGGCACGTGATACGGTAGATATACTGATCCCTAATGCTTCAGAAAGTTTTTTGAGTGTGCTTTGCTGCATGCAGTATCCTTTAGTATTATGTTTAGGTATAATCGAACTCCGGCTAAAGATAATTTTTTTTCTTAACCGGCCTTTTAAAAGAAATAATCGTAATCAATCAGACAAAGATCCGGCAGAGAAAGATGCACATACGAGAATTGCAAAAAAACGCCCCTGTAGAAACAGGGGCGATACAATTTATACTACTGATCAAAAATAATAACTGCTTAATCTGCACCATCGGTATTGGCACGTGCAATGGCATAGCTGCCAATTACATTTCCGCATTTCAATCCTTCTTCACAATCGCTGCGGTAATGGATCGCACCATATAATCTTGACATCGATGCTTCCGCTGCCATTGCATCGTAAGCTTGCTTACGTGTTGGAATAATGCGTCCTAAAATAGTAGCAGCAGCACCGCTAAACGTAGAGTGCCCGCTTGTATAACTTGGAAAGTTCGGCAAACCTGTCCATGTTTTTATTTCCGGGTTCACCTGCGATGGACGTGGATTGAAATAAAAAAACTTTGCATCCCAACAGGCAACAGCCGCATCCATCATACCCATGTTTAATAACGCCATATTGCGTGCCCACCGCACTTCACTGAAACGCTGGCCGATAAAATCATCGGCAGCAATGGCATTCCAATGACCGGGAGGTGTATGTGTTGCCAATCCATCGGCCCAGTAATGTACAATCGCAATTTCTTTACGTGTAGCGTTTTTACTGTAGTGCAACACTTCGGCCACTTCCTGTTTAAATTTTTCTGATTTGGTTGAGGGTGGCGGACCAGGACGCACAACTGTTACCAATGTTGCAGAATCGAACAACCATGTACGCACACGACCAAACAAAGGCAACATGGCCGGGCGCTTGGGTGATTCCTGGCTGATCCACGGAATTTCACCTGTTGCAGCTGTTTCTGTTTCCATCTGTTGCCAGATAGCTGGTGTACCCACCGCAGCACCTGCTCTGTCGGCTCTTGCACGGGTCACAAATTTTTGTGCTACCACTCTGCCCAATGCTTCCCCTGCTTCGATATCACTACGCACATTCATGCCTGCCATTATTCTTGCATTCTTATGCTCCGTGGCGAGTTGCTGAATGGCGGCTTGCTCGGCAGGAAAAAATAATTTCAACAGTTCCACCATTACACCCACTACCACTGCATCTTCACTTGGGTACGATGGCAGATCGGATTGTGGTAATAACGTTTTTACTGTATTGTTAACTTTATACGGTGCTGCCCTGTTGTATAATTTTTTATAATGCCATGCAGCCACTAACGCATCGTATTGCGCAGCACTTATGTATGCATACGCCCGTGATGCATAGGGCGGATTGGCAAATGGGAACTGTGGATTATTGAATGGATTGTTTGCATCCGGCACGGGATAAGTACCATCGGGGTTTTGATATGGGGGCAAATTGTATTTTGCAACCAACCCACGCATAATTTCATTCCAACGCAACACGGCGCCAGCGCCCCAATAATTTAATCGTTCTTTTTGTTCACCCGTCATTAACTGCTGGAAACTTTTTATTTCATTGATCTCCGCAGTGTAGCCGGGGCCGCTCGGTGCTCCGGGTGCTGCAACAGGAAACTCATCTGGTGCCGTAAGTAATACAGGTCTCCAGGTACCGGCATTAATATCAATGTTAGCCGGGTTTAATGGAGCTGTATTTTTTGTACGCTCCGTAATTTCTTTTCTGCAGGCTGCAACGCTAACGCACAACAGCAGCAGAGCAGTTATTTGTTTTATGTTGATGTACATACGTTTTGTTTTTTTCTTGTTCTTGATCTATGCTGTTTATTTTTTTGTTTTCTCTTTTTTACTGAGATCGAAAACATAAAATACAGCTCCGTTAACGTTGAGGCTTTGCCCCATGTTTCGCCCTGCAAGTACCTGGCTTGCCCCGCCTGTTAACGAAAGCTGCGGAATATTTCGAAACACATATTTCATATTAAAACCGAGTGATGTGGCATTCATCCGGTTGCTGATAAAAGGCATATTGTTTTGTGTAATATCAAACCCGCCTTTGGTTGTCCAGTTGTTTAACACAGCTTCGGCAATCAGCCATTGTGTACGGTAACCTGCACGGATGTTATAACTGGTTGCGTTTGGCATTTCCACTTCGTTGGAAAGAATAAACTCATCGGTATAATATGAATCACGATCGAGTGTAACATTGCTGCGCCAGATTTGTGTAGCCGATGCTGTAAAAAACCATTTGTTATCGTAGTAATAATCCAGCATCAATCTTGCCATTGCTGTTTTACTCTGCAAGCCAATTGATAATGGCAATAAATCTGCTGTGTAGTTACTCATTGGTACAGAACCACCAAGTAACCCAAATAACGCCACACGGCTGTTGCCGATCTTTTGATTGATTGCACGGTATTTCAGCATCAGGCTCAGATCCTGCATGCCACGTTGCCCACGCAATGTGCCTGCACTTGCTTTGGTAACAACATATGGTACATTAAATAAAATGTTCAGTTTTCTGGTTGCGCCATAGTTACCCATTACAGCAAACATCTGTGTGGATACAGTTCCCAGGTTGAGGTTTTCTCTTTTCTTCGTTCCTTCCCAATAATTTTTCCAACTGCTGTAAGAGTAACCCGGGCCCACACAAAATGCGTTCTTTTCCATCATGATGGCATCAATATCTGTTTGGGCCGATGCGTATTTGGATGCCATGCTCAGCAGCAGAACGCATACGAATTGTATAGTCGATTTCATTTGATGATTGTTTTGCAACATTTGTTACTGTTACGATGAATTAAAATTTTACAGTGCAACCGATGTTAATGGTATAATCTGCAAAGGCAGCATCGCCCTGTGCATACACACCTGTAATTTTTGTGCGTTGTTTATCTGCATAACTCTGTGTGCGGTTTTTGCTGAACCAATACGGTACCGTTGCAAACAGACTTGCTTTTTTAAATTGATACGCAACACCCGGTTCCACACCGGCAATGCGGCCGGGACGGCGGAAACCGCTGCTGCCACCAATCAAATCCTGTGAAGGAATAGCTTCCAGCCGTATACCTGCTGATGCAGAAAAAGCACCCACCATCAGGTTCAAACCGCCACGCAGCATATACTGATCGGGCACACTCATTACACTGCTGCCATATAAAAGATTAGCAGCGGATGTTGTACCGCCTCTTGCAGTAGATACACCGTTGTGCTCACGTGGATTGCTGAGGTAATAAAAATTTCCATAGGCACTCAACGCTTTGTTGAACACATAATATCCATTTAACTCCAGTGAAATACCGGTACCGCCATCACCCAGCTGGATCGACTGATCAACGGGACCTAACACTTTTGTAGAATCATTTCGCCAGAAGAAATCCTGGTAACGGTAATCACCAGTTGGAAGTTTTAATCCTAATCCCACCTGTATATTTCCTCTTTTGCTTTTTACGGGATCAAGCATCCAACGATAAGCGGTGATACGGATATCACCCATGCCAAACGTGGTTGTTTCTCTTCTTGCATTGGGGTTGGTGCTGCTGTTGCCATAATGCTCATACATGGATGAACGGCGATTGGAAATAATGGGCAGATTAACCGCCAGCGACATGCGATTATTAAGCTTACGAACCAATGTAAGATCGAGTGCATGCTGCCAGTTGCGTACATCGGTTCCTTCTTCTACACGGTGCTTTTGTTCTTCTGTTCCTACAAAATGACGGAACGAATAAAAATAACGGTAGCCTGTTGTTAATTGCCATTTGTGATCATTTTCTGTATCTGCATGGCTTACGGTACACATGGCACCATTGCTCCGAACAGCAACACAGCCCTGTGCAGCCGCATCAATCAGTAAAAAAGAAATAAGAGCGGTAAAGAGTAACCGGAATACAAATATTTTTTTCATTTCAATAAACGTTTGGTTGTTGATAGTAATCGATCAGGTGTTTTTCAGTTAGCCCGCAGTTTGATCCGCTGTACAATAAGTTCACCTACCTGCTTTCCTGCTTTTAATCCCTCGTCATTATCAAACCGATAATGAATGCCGCCGTATAATCTTGACATAGCTGCTTCTGCAGCGGCAGCACGGAATGATTTGATCTCTCTGTTTGCGATACCGAACTCCAGCAAGGATGTATCGGTAAACGAAAGTTGATCACCAAACCAGGATGTCATGGTTTCAGCGGCAGCAGCAGAATTGGTAGCATGTCCACTCACGTATGAAGGAAAGGGAGGCGTTTGAATATAGGGGCGCCAGTCCTGGTTCACATGTTTGTTGATCGCAGTTTCCGGACGCACATAATTGCTCTTGTATTTTTCTTCCCATCCACGAATGAAGGCATCAAAAAATGCAATGGATGTAATGGCGTAGGCACCAACGGTTGAATTAAAATCAGCATTTGCTGCTTTGGCTGCAATACCAACAATATTCAACCAGTGACCCGGAGGTGAAAACTTTTTGGTGGCAAACATTACATGTCCGCTCACATTCATCTTAAACGGATTATCATCCCAGAAATCAGCAATGTGTTTTTGTTCTTCTGTTAAACTGTCGCCCACATTTTTTACTTCCATCAATGCCTTATAGTACGTGCTGTTTTTGTTTGTAACATCAAATACCGGCGGACGTGGAATATCAAACTGCGAAGAACTGTCTAACACCATGGGACGTATTTTTCCCCAATGTGGTTCTATTGCTGTAGCATACATAGGTGGTGTAGGTAACCAACGGCCGGGATCTTCCCGCACAGTAAATTTTTCGGCACCACGTGTTGCAGCGTAGTTGTCGCCTTTGCTCCATTTCAATATAGCGGCCACCATACTGTCAGAAAAAGCAATTGTATTTGCCAGCATTGCTGAGGGCATACCGGCCGAGTCAGCATTATCCTTCAGTTCATTGTAGTAATCCATCATACTTCCTTCCGGAAACGTAACAGCATTGCCCACCTTTGTAAATGCCAGCAAAGCAGCTAACGAAAAATCAATCGGTGCCTTTGTTGTATCAGGTTTCGGCATAGCAGGCATGTGTTTGATCTGCCCACTCATGCTTAAATAATTTGTATCACCGGCCGCCACACATTCGTATGCTGCAATACTTGCATACACATAATTACGTGCTGCGATCATTGGTGGAAAATTATTCTCCAACACTACGTTGTTGAGTTTTTTTACCGTTTTGCTGAATAAAAAAGGATTGTTCGTATACGCTTTATAATCGCCTGTTGGTTTACATGCCATCATCATTACTGCAACAAATGCAGTGAATACAATTTGCTTCATTTCTGAGTTCTGTTTTTTGTTGTGGTCTTTTAGTTCGCTATGCAGCTGCATAGGCGACGCTCCTTTCAAATGTGGAATGCTGCTGAGCTCACCCACCCCCTTTCATCCGTTGAAATGGGTAAGCCACTCATACCCCTCCCGGGAGGGGATCAACAGCTTGCTGTTCATCCATGAAATAAATGGAATGAGAAAAAGCAATTAAGCGATTGCTTCGGGAGGTTGTTCTGCAGTACGTGTAAACGGAGATAATGCAGTTGCTGAAAAGGCATGATTGAATGGTTGATGCAGCTTGTCCAATGCATCGAGTGTCCAATAATTTAACTGCTCACAATAATCAAACGAAAATGTTTTGTATGATGGTGCAGGGTGTTTTTCTGATTGTCCCTTTGGCTGGGTTTGCAGATCGTTCACCAGTTTAAAGAAATTTTCACGTGCATTTACAAGGCGTGCTTTGCCTTCATCGGGAAGACAACGGTAGATCATTTCACCGCCTTCCAGTTTGCGCTCTACGTATTTATAGTGCATCCCGTTGATGGTTATTTCACCGCTTATACGTTCAAACTCTTTCCAATCAGTTTGGTATGGTAAACTAACCGGTGCACGCACTTCAATCAATGCTGTTGCATCGTATTCGTTGTTATCGATCTTTTGTTCGAAATGTGTATCGGCTTTTTGCTGTACGTAATTCATCAGCAACCGGTAACCAAACCAGTTAAACAGCAGAATAGAAAGAAAAAATATGGAGGCAAAAAGTCTCAACAGCAATTCGTTTCGGTTACTAAAGATAAAGCAAATCCCTTACCTGCAAAGCATTTAACGAAGGAACTATTTTTAAAATATTATCATAGCCGCCGAAATCGTTTGCAGAAAAATGCCCGGTTATGGCGATGGCTTTCATGCCTGCTTTCTGGGCGGCTTCGATTCCTTTTGGTGCATCTTCAAACACAATGCATTGTCCGGGCGGGGTTTGCAATGTATCGGCCAGTTTGAGCCATGTTTCAGGATGAGGTTTGCTGAGTTGCACATCATCGGCCCCGACAATTCCGGTGAAGTAAGAACGGAGTTGTAACTGATCCAGTGCAAAGTCAATATTGGCCTGGTTGCTGGCAGTACCGATGCCCATGGGAATCTTGTGCAGCAGCGCTTCTTCTAAAAATTCTCTGGCGCCTTCCAGCACGGTGACCTGTTTTCCATAGAGCTGACGATAGCGTTCTTCTTTTGCATCCACAATTTTTTTTGCTTCTTCTTCGGTGAATATGCGGTCGGGAATAAGGCGGTTCATCAACTCTGCTCCATTGCCGTACAACTGCTGCATCAAGGCATCGCCTTCGAGCGGGCTGCCCATTTCTTTTACAACCAACTGCCATGTTTTAAAATGCCAGGGCATAGTATCGATGAGAGTTCCG
>CAYMSG010000024.1:0-18720 GCA_964392955.1 uncultured Chitinophagaceae bacterium
TGATATGGTAACGGTAGAAGGTGTGAGCGGTTTTGACGTGGGTATGGTAAACATCAGTGGTGAGCTGGTGCGTTTGCAGATGAAAAAGAAGGGCGTAAAAGAAGACAACCCCGAGATCAAAAAGATCATGCGCCGGGCCAACGAGATGGACCTGCAGAAATGGAAAGAAAGCAAGGAGCGTGAAAAACCAACACAGGTTCGTGCAAGGGCGATCATTATTCAGTTGAACCTTGACATGAAACTGATTGAAGTGGAATTCCAGGCCGATGGACGCAAAGCAACCTTTTATTATACTGCCGAAGACCGTGTGGATTTTCGTGAACTGATCAAGATCTACGCCAGCGAGTTTAAGATAAAAGTGGAAATGAAACAGATCGGTATTCGCCAGGAAGCAGCGAAGATTGGTGGCATCGGCAGTTGTGGTCGGGAGCTTTGTTGCAGCAGTTGGTTAAGCGATTTCAAAAGTGTAACCACTACCATTGCCCGTTACCAAAATCTCACCATTAATCAAACAAAACTCAGCGGCCAATGCGGACGTTTGAAATGTTGTTTGAATTATGAACTGGATACGTATCTCGATGCGTTGCAGCATTTCCCCAACAATGCCGAAACATTGGAGCTGAGTCGTGGTACTGCACAACTCATTAAGAAAGATATTTTCAAAAACCTGATGTGGTATATCCTGCCAGGCAGTAACCAGCAATATCCTGTTCCCATTGAACGGGTGAAAGAAATCAGGTTGATGAACGAAAAAGGGCAACGTCCTGATGAGTTAGGTGCCATTGAACTTTCGCCTGCAAAAGCAGAAGAGAAAGAGCATGCACATGTGGAACTGGTTGGACAGATCAGTTTACGAACACTGGAGCGTGACAGCCGCCGCAGAAAAGATAAAGCACAAGGACAGCAGCGTCAGCAACAGCAACGTCAAGGTGGACAGCAAGGTCAACAACCGCAACAAAGAAGACCGCAACAAAACAGGCCGCAGCAAGGACAAGGTGGTGGTCAACCAAATAAACAAGGAGGACAAGGTCAGCAACAACGTCCGCCACAAAAGCAACAACAGCAGCGGCCACCTCAGCAGCAACGTGGGCCTCAACAACAACGTCCGCCGCAGCAACAAAACAAACCGCAACAACAAAACCGGCCACAGATTGATAACGGATAAAAACATAACCCCGACGAGAGTTGGGGTTTTTGTTTGCTTAGATACAATCGCTTTGTATATTTGGAATGAACAGATATGTCTTTCCCATCTATACCTGATAATGTCTATAAATTTCTACTTTTTGTAGGTTTAGTCATAATCGGCTATTCGTACATAGAAGATATTAGGTTTACTGATTACTATAACAATAAAATTGCATTATACTCAAACGATATTGACAGTTTTAATATCGAAACAAAAAAAATTGCACATCAATCAAAAAGGATTCTTGAAAAAGCTGCAATAATCGGAATTAGAAATAAAATTGAAAGTCCAATCACTCCAACAGATACAGGAATCACCTTTAGATTAATCGAGACAATGAAACTCCAAAAAAAAGAAGTAGGTGATTCTGTTTATAAAATCTGGCGTGAGTTTAAAGAAAAAGATTTTGAACTTGACATCTTTAGGCAAAAGCTCGAAGACAAAAAGAATGTTTTATTGGAAACACAGAAAGAGTGGAAATCAAGACATATTACTAACATATTCTTCTTCTTTGGTGGTTTTGCTTTGCTTTTTCTTGGATTTATTGGAATGCAACGTCATCAAGAAGTTCAAGAAGAACTTTTGCAAAGACAGCTTCTTGAAAAACCTAAATTCTATTTATTCTGCCAAAGTTGCGGGAAGAACTTCACCGCAATACTTAAAAAAGGGAAAAATTTAGACGGGTCAGAAAATCATGCTTTTTGTAATAAATGTTATGATAACGGAGTCTTCATAGAAGAGAATTTAACCTATGAAGAATTTGTGATACGTGCAAATACAGAATTAGATAAAAACAGGAATTGGCTTAAAAAAAGACGACTATCGAATAGATTCAAAAGTCTTGAAAGATGGACTAAAGATGAATATTTCTAATTTCGTAGCAAATCCTATCGAAATCAATCAAAAGGATATTTAAGAAATAGCATTTTTGAAAGCTCATAAAAATGTTGCTACTATTTTTAAAAAGGGATTAAAGGAGTAACTATTATTTGCTAAATTACTCATATGCCACGCTGGATGAAACGCTCCTTTATGATTCTCGGAATAATTTTACTGCTCTGGCTCATCATGGCACAAAGCTGTATGAAGATGCGCATCAGCGACAGTAAAGCCAAAGAACAGTTTTTACAAGCAGGTGTTGAATTACAAACACCCGTGAAACTAATCAACGGATTTCCGTTGCATTATGCACAAACCGGAAGTGATACATTACCTACGTTATTATTTGTACATGGTACGCCCGGCAGCTGGAATGCATTTGATGCGTATTTGAAAAACAAAGAACTGCTGCAGCACTTCCGTATCATTTCAATCGATCGTCCGGGATTTGGTTACAGCGATTTTGGTAATGCCATGAATCTCTCTGCGCAAACCGATATTATTGCAGCATGGATGGATTCGATCAACAACAACAAACCATTTATTATTATTGGCCATAGTTTGGGCGGACCAATGACAGTTAAACTTGCCGCTGCCCGGCCTTCGTATGCAAAAGCATTGGTGATACTGGCCGGCTCACAAGATCCTGCGGCAGAGAAGCCTGAAAAGTGGCGGCCTGTGCTTTTCAAAACACCATTGAATTATTTAGTGCCCGGTGCATTGCGACCCAGCAATGAAGAGTTATGGTATTTGAAAAAAGATCTGGAGGATATAAAACCGGATTACGAAAAAGTTACTTGTCCTGTTTATATACTGCACGGCACAAGAGACATGTTGGTACCTTACAGCAATGTTGCCTACACACAAGAAATGCTCACGAAAACAGACTCGGTTTTCGTAACAACTTTCGAAAAAGAAAATCATTTTATTGTATGGACGAGAGAGAAAGAGATTGTAGAGTTGTTGATGAAGTTGAAGTAAGATGAGGGTCGGGACGCTGCAGCGGCCTGAACCATTACTGAACTAAGGAAACATCATTTCATCGTTCAGGTCGCCTAAAGCGCCCCGACCGTTATTTCTCCAACAACACTTTATACAACGCATCCTGTATTTTTCCTCTTACATTCATTGTCAGCAATTTTGTATTGGTACCACCTTCGGGATGTACACGGTTGCTCAAGAAAATATACACGATCTTATTCTCCGGATCGGCCCATACACCCGTGCCGGTATAACCTGTATGTCCAAATGTGGATGGCGATACGCTCAATGCAGGATAAGGATCTTTACGGGTTGCATTGTCTTTCTCCGGTTTATCAAAGCCCAAACCTCTTCTGCTGGTTTCACTTCCGTAGGCAATAAATTTTTGTACCGTTTCCGGTTTGAAAAATGTTTGATTGCCGATAGTTCCGCCGTTGTTCAACATCTGTAACAACACCGCCAGTTCATACGCTGTGCTGAACAAACCTGCATGACCCGCAATACCACCAAACATCGCTGCACCGGGATCGTGTACATCGCCCCGTAACAATTGCCTGCGGAACATTGCTTCCCGCTCCGTTGGTACAATCCGGTTAACAGGTAAATGTTGCAGCGGTAAAAAGCCAGATGATTCTAAATGAAGTGGTTCGTAAAATGTTTTACGGACATATTCATCCAGGTTCATGCCGGTGATCAGTTCAATCACTTTTCCCAGGAAAATAAAATCATTATCGCTGTACACATATTTTCCAAACGGCCCCACTTCACTTTGCAGGATGCGTTGATACATGGTATCACGCCAATCGTTGCGCATATAAAAATTATCAGCAACACGAATGTTGAATTCATCGGACGGGCCAGTTGCATACAGTTGGTCAAACGGCACACCTGAATTGGTGTCCATAGTTTCCCGGAAAAAAGGAATGAATGATTTCAATCCTGCCTGATGCAGCAGAATATCTTCAATCAACAGATCCTGTTTGTTCGTTCCGTTTACCCATGGAATATAATTACCCAACCGTTGTTTGAGATCGAGCTTTCCTTCTTCATACAATTTCATCACCGCAATAGTAGTTGCGCAGATTTTTGTAACCGATGCCATATCAAACACCGACTCCAACGTCATTGGTTCCGTTTTTTCGTAGGTATAATAACCATATGCTTTTTCAAAAACGATCTTGCCATCTTTTACCGCCATTACCACCATGCCGGGTGCTGCTTTTTTTTCAATGGCATCAGCTGCAATGGAATCAACTATCGCAAATTTTGTTTCATCGATCAGTTCACGTTGCAGGTTAGCGGTGCCGGGCATTACATATTCAAGTCCGGTTCCATACGGTAAGTTTTCACAAACGGTTACAGGCAGTTTGCCATTTGCCTGTTGTTTTCCCGTTACTACATCAAAGGCTGCTGCTTGTGTATAGCTGTCATCTTCGTAAGCAACGATTGCATGCTTCACATCACAAAAATTCTTTAATGCATAGGGGTTACCAAACAACAATAAAGCCGATTGCGGCAGCTGCAATAATTTATTTGCCAATTGTAAAGAAGGACTGCTGATACCAAAATTATTCTGCGGTCTTCTGCTGTAACCATGCATACCCACCACTACATACGTATAATTATTTTTGATCAACTCCACCAATGATAAGATTCTTCCGGCATCGCTTTTATTGGAAAAGAAAAAGACATCTGCTTTCAGTTCATCCTTCATCTTCTGCGTAATTACATTATCAACTGTTGTACCGATTGCGATGTATGCAATCTTATGTTTCGTCTTCTTAGTACGATCCATAAATGATAACGCTGCAGCAGAAAGCGGCAACAATGAGTTGTCATTTTTAATGAGCGTAGCAGATTGTGCAGCAATACGTTTACGAAATGCATCTGCGTTGGCATTCAGATCATCCGTCAGGTTGTTGGTATCAATCGGTTTCAGCTCTGCAAGTCCGTATAAATATTTTGCCATTAACATGCGGTGCACCCTGCTGTTGAGATCATCCCATGTGAGCTTTTTCTTTTTAATGGCTTTCTTGATTTTTGCTATGGAAGAAGGTATATCGCCCGGCAAACAAAGCAGATCGTTTCCTGCAATCAACGATTGTACACTTGCTTCCCCATCGGGAAAAAATTTCTTGACACCCTGCATTTCCAACGCATCGGTGAACGTGATGCCTTTGTACTGCAACTCTTCCCGTAACAGCTTTGTTACATTGTTGTACGATAAAGAGGTAGCAAGGTTTTTTGTGTTGTCGATAACCGGAATGTATAAATGTCCGATCATTACACTTCCAACGCCTGCTTCAAACAGTTCACGGAACGGATATAATTCCAATGAATCGAGTTGTGGTTTTGTTTTATTGATGATGGGCAGATCGTAATGACTGTCTGTTTCCGTATCACCATGACCGGGAAAATGTTTGGCACAAGCCATCACGCCCATATCCTGCATTCCCTTCATTACCTGCACACCAAACAAGGCAACTTTGTAACGGTCTTCACCAAACGAGCGATCATTGATCACCGGGTTGTTAGGATTATTATTTACATCCACCACGGGTGCAAAGTTTACCTGGATGCCCATTCGTTTGCATTGCTCACCCAATATCTTGCCGTATTCATACGCAATGGCCCCATCATTTACGGCACCCAACATTAATTGTCTTGGTAATGACACCACACTATCTAAACGCATACCCAATCCCCATTCACCATCAATGGTGATCATCAAGGGTGTTTGTGCAATACTTTGATAATAGTTGGTGAGATTGGCCTGCCGCACCGGACCTCCCTGGAAAAAACAAAGTCCGCCTACATTGTATTTCTGTATTTGCTCGGTTACCTGTTTCACATGTGCTGGCCCGAGGTTACTGTGCGCTCGTACAATCATGAGTTGTGCAATACGCTGATCGTTCGTCAATGTTTGCAACACACTATCGGCCCAGCGTTTGGCCAGTTCCTGTTTTGATTGAGTGTAAGCGGAAAATGAAATGATAAAAACGGCAAGTGTAAGGGTTAATTTCTTCATGTAAGTTTCTTCTGTTCAACAAAAGACTAAAGTTAGCAAATAATCAGGCCTTGCTTGCAGTTGCCGATAAATTGAATAAATTTGTAACAATGTCATCTGCTCCTAAATATACGCCCCATTACACGTACAAAGATTACCTTTTATGGGAAGGGAAATGGGAATTGATTGAGGGTATCCCTTATGCTATGAGTCCGGCACCATCAATCAAGCATCAGCGTATCACTTCTGAATTAAATTTCTTATTTGTTCAGGCATTGAAAAAATGTACGCACTGCAAAGTTTATCAGCCGATCGATTGGAAAATAAACGATGATACCGTTTTACAGCCTGATATGCTGGTTGTTTGCAAACCTTTCAATAACAACAACTATCTTGATTTCCCTCCTGCTTTGGTTGCAGAGATCATTTCACCCTCCAGCTCTAAAACAGACAGACGGGAAAAATATGAAACCTACGAAGCGCAGGGTGTAAAATATTATCTCATCATTGATCCTTCATTTAAAAAGCTGGAGGTATTTCAAATACTTGACTCCGTATATCAGCCCGTTGCAGTAAATCCTTCTACATTTGAATTCTCTCTCGAAGATGGCTGTAAAGCATCGATTGATTTTAGCGGCCTGTTTGATGAATAAACTTCATATCTGCTCTCCTTTTCCATAAATTTGCCGTTTCAACACAAAGGAATTTACGTGCCGGATATCATTCAATTATTGCCCGATCATATTGCGAACCAGATTGCTGCCGGTGAGGTAATTCAACGCCCTGCCAGTGCAGTAAAGGAATTATTGGAAAATGCAGTGGATGCAGGTGCAACTGAAATTGAACTGATCATCAGTGATGCTGGTAAACAATTGATCCAGGTAATTGATAATGGCGGCGGCATGAGCGAAACCGATGCACGCATGGCGTTTGAACGGCACGCTACTTCCAAGATCAGGGAAATTGAAGATCTCTTCCGTATCAAAACCATGGGCTTTCGTGGTGAAGCATTGGCTTCTATTGCAGCGGTTGCACAGGTTGAAGTAAAAACAAAACGTGCCGACGATTATGCAGGCACGTTGATTGAAATTGAAAACAGCATTGTAAAACGGCAGGAGCCGGTTGCCATGAAGAACGGCACCAGCATTGCCATGAAGAATTTATTCTTCAATGTGCCTGCACGACGGAATTTTTTAAAGAGTAACGCTGCCGAAATGCGCCATATCGTGGATGAATTCATTCGTGTGAGCATGGCATACCCGGAGATTTTCTTTTCGCTTTCAGCAAACGGACAACAGATGTTCCATCTTGATAAAGGAACATTAAAGCAACGCATTGTTCAGTTGCTCGGCAATCAATACAACGCTAAACTGGTGTCGGTTGAAGAGCAAACCGATTACATGAACATTTTTGGTTTCATTGGCAAACCGGAAACGGCAAAGAAAACAAGAGGCGACCAATACTTTTTTGTAAACAAACGTTTTATTAAAAGTGCGTATCTCAATCATGCCGTAGCAGGGGCTTTTCAGGAAATGATCGCTGCTGACAGTTTCCCTGCCTATGTATTGTTTATTGATCTCGATCCTGCACAGGTAGACATCAACGTGCATCCCACCAAACAGGAAATTAAATTTGAAGATGAAAAGATCGTGTATGCATTTGTGCAATCAGCAGTGAAACATGCATTGGCACAGTTCAGTATAACACCTACATTGGATTTTGATCTCGACCCTGCTATTCAACGTCTCGATGCAGTGAGTAAACCGTTTACCAGTGAGCAAAAATCACAGGCCTCCTCCTCTTCATTGTACAACACGTTCACACAAAAACATGCGGCACATAAAATTGATCCGCAGCAGAAGAGTGAGTTGAAGCACTGGCGGGATTTTTATGAACCTGCGAACAAGTCGACGGTCGACAGTCCACAGTCTACAGTTGGTTCAACAGATTTTTCGTTACTCAACAATCAGCAGAAATTGGTGCTGGATCAGGAGTTTACACAGTTACATCAAACGTATATTGTTGCTTCCACTCCAAAAAGCATGATGATCATTCATCAGCAGAATGCACATGAACGTGTATTGTATGAACGCTATTTAGCAGCGGCCGATGGAAAAGCAATTGCTACACAACGCAGCTTGTTTCCATCAACACTACAATTATCACCTCAGGATGCAGTGTTGCTACAGGAACTCAGCGACGATCTGCAACTACTCGGCTATCACATTGAGCCGTTTGGAAAAGATACATTTGTGATACAGGGTACACCTGCTGATGTAGACCAGGGAAATGAAAGCATGGCCATTGAATTACTATTGGAACAGTTCAAACATTACACCAGTGATCTGAAATTTTCCAAACGTGAAAAACTGATTCGCTCCTTAGCAAAACAACACAGTATCAAAGCCGGCAAATCACTTGTGCAAAAAGAAATGAAACAGCTGGTGGAAGATCTTTTCAACTGTGCACAACCAAATTCTACCTCCAATGGGTTTCCTGTGTATATGGAATTGAAGAAGGAAGAGTTAGAGAAAATGTTTGGGCGTTAATTCTACAGCTGCGTGGCAGCTTCCCGATTATAGAAAGAATTATTATTGACATGCCGACTCCGTAGGAGTCACCCGTATTTACAGAAGGCTCCTACGGAGCCAACCTTCATTTTATTAATATCCTATAAACAGTACGATCCTGACGGATCAAAATACAATCAACCTGGTTTTAATTCTCCTTTCTTACCTGCTGCAAAAATTTCTCAACAGCTCTTCTTACAGCAACCGGCGATGTGTAATGATTATTCACAAGCACCGAGAAGATCAGCAATTTGTTTTTTGCTGTGATGAGAAATCCACTCAATGCCAAATGGCCAGACAATGACCCTGTTTTTGCAAAGATCAATCCTGTTTCATCTCTATAATAATTGCGAAGTGTTCCTGTATTTCCTGTGGGCAAAATTGTTTTCAACCGCTCCAAACCAAATTCATCTTTCATTTTATCCAGCAACCACACAAAATCTTCCGGCGTAAATAAATTGTAGCGACTGAGGCCACTGCCATCGACCCATTTTGGTTTTTGCGGAAAGCCACTCAAATCATTCTTCAATAAATGAGCAATCAGTTTTTGTTCATCCATTTCGCCAAACAGTTGATTGCTCACCATCATCAATGTTTGCTCTGCAAAGAAATTATCACTGCGATACATGAGTGGTTTCAACATCGAATCAACCGGCTGCGAGTACACTGTATTCAACTCTGAGATAGTGAGCGATTCAGTTGTAATAGAAGTATGCAATGTATCTTTCAACAGTTCCAATGCAGACTCCAGTCCATTTGTCACAAACGGCACTTCCAGCTCACTCTTCATTTCCTTTCCTTCGACGATCGTGTATTTATTTTCAGTACGTGTACGTGTTACATCAAATGCATTTGCCTTACCCGGTTTAAACTGTACATCCCAGTTTACTTCGGGGTCAGTAAATATAAACGCTGATGTGTCCTGTTTTCCATCCCGTTCTTCAATATTCCGTTGCTGAATCCATTTGATATAATTTCCATACACCGGCATTGGGCTTCGCTCGGTCATGTAATAACTGGCATAATCATCCCAGGCCCAACCAAAACCCAGGGCTTCGGTTTTCCAGTTATGATTGTTCATCACCATCGGTTTGTTCTGCTGTTTGAGAAAATCAAATACCGGATGTTGTTTATAATCGGTATGCAGAAAAGTAGGATCACCGGTTGGCTGCAGGTACAATGTATCGTTCTGTTCTTTGTATTGAATACCCGGTAACTTTTCGCCGAGGTATTTTAATCCTGCGTACAAGGTGGGAATTTTTGTATTGCTGGCCGGTACAAAATACTTGTTGCTGTTGTACTGATGAATAAATTGCTTCGTTTCTGTATCATACACTGCAATTCCAACAAATGCATTGGTTAATGCAGTATCAGCAATGAGCTGTTTTTGTAATGGAGAAACCCTTGCCTGCTTTTGCATCGAACAGGATGCCAGCAGAACAATGCATACGAAGAAGCCGATACTTTTTTGCATCATCAACATTTTTTGGTTGCTAAATATACATCGTTTCGGCTTGATGATAGAGTTGCTGTGGCTTACCCTGTATCTTTGATATAATGACGCTGAAAAAAACCATATATCAAACCTGTGCAGAAATTGTACAACAAAAAATCGAAGCAATACAAAAGAATTTACAGGAGCTTTCTGACAGCGCCGGCAACGAAACCAAACGAACAGCAGGCGACAAACACGAAACTGCTTTGGCGATGTTACAGATAGAGCAAGAGAATAACAGTCGTCAACTAAAAGAATTATTGCTGCAAAAGGCTGTGCTGGAAAAACTTGATCCGCATCTTCACACAGAAATGATTGTACGTGGCAGTCTTGTACATACCAACAAAGGACTATTTTTCATCAGCCTCGGTTTAGGAAAACTGAAAGTGAATGAGCAAACGGTTTTTGCTGTTTCGCCAGACGCACCTTTGGGGAAATTAATGTCAATGAAAAAAACAGGTGATGCATTTCACTTCAATCAAACAGAGTACAAGATCATCAGCGTAGAATAACCCCTTCGTTTCCTTTATGCATTCCTTGTGTTCTTTGTGCTGCAAAATAAGTTACACCAAGAGTGCGGAGTTGACACAAAGAACACAATGCAATCTTCAGCTAGCAGTATCGGCATGCTACAGGTCAGGCCGCTTGGAGCGGCCAGACCATAGTTAATCTTTTGTAATTGTTTATGGAAGTTATTTTACAAAATTCAATCTCTCTCCTGCGCCCGCAACCAACGTTCCGGTATTTCACTGTGGATCGCTATCTGATAATCGGCAGCACTGCAGGCAATGAATTTTTGATTCGGCAGTTGCAACCACCAGCGTCCTGTTTTTTTACTCTGCAAAAACATTACATCAGTATCTGCAATAGTAGTATGGTATTCCGTAAACTGATGACGATCTTCCAATGAAGCTTCTGTTTTAGCTTTACTGGTGCCATCAATAAAATACCAGACCATCTGGGCTATCTGAATGGCAGTCAACTCATCTTTATCCAGCTTTGCATTATATCCATAAATGCCCAGCGTAGTCAATTGCTCACTCAGGCCGGCAAAACGGGTGAGTGTACAAATATCCATCCCGTTTAATCCGTTAGGTGTTGTACGATTGGCCGGCGCATAGGCATGTGCCAATGCTGTCATGTCAATACTCAGCATATCCGATCCCCGGATCACCGGTTCCATTTCTTCCAACGCATCCTTTACCACGCCTACCCGAAAACAATCAAACCGTAACCGGTCCATGGTTTGCAAAATTGTGGGGTGAACAAAATAACTCTGGAAGCCGATGTGATTGTAATGACGGATAAAATTCGGTTCGCTCGTTAACATCTCCAGCAAAAAATTTTCGCTGCGGATGGGTGTATCATTATTCAGATTGATAAATGCATCCACACAACTTGCTTCAATAATTTGTCTGCGTTGCACATACGCACCATATTGCGCCAACGTAAGATCATGACTGCCGCCCAGGATCACTACTGTTTTCCCTGCATCGATCAACTCTTTAAGCACTGCTTTGGCAGCCGCATAGGTATCTTTTACAGATGCACCCGATTGTATATTTCCAATATCTGCTATACGAACATCCGTATGCCAGTAATACAAACGATACAGATTTTTACGGATCACAGTGGGAGCTTCGCTCAACGATATACCATTACCTGTTCCCCGTTCGTCGGTAATACCCAGCAACACGAGATCAATGTTATCAAGATCAGGAAACTGAAAGGCATAGGTCAGGATATTCCGGCCCAGTTGCGCCGCATTCAATTCATCATCGCCCAACACAGCCGACAGATCAACGGGCTGCAAAAAATCTTCGATCATCTGAGAATCGCTCATGTAATATTGTTTCGGTGGCAAACATAAGAAAAGAAGGCACAAGAAAACCCAAGACACAAGGCCCACGAGTACAAACTGTATGAAATAACACGCTCCACCCGTAACTCATAACCCTTACCTTTTAACCCTCACAGGATTATAACCAGAAACTATCCGCTACAAACTCCAAAGAATTATCTTTGCAGCATGGAACAGGTGTTACAACAGATTGAAACTTTCCGGAAAGAAATTGAAGCGTTGCAGATCGACAGTGCAAAAGCCCTGGAAGAATACCGCATTAAATTTCTTGGCACCAAAGGTTTGGTGAAATCGCTGATGGGCGAAATGAAAAATGTAGCGAACGAACAGAAGAAAGCGTTTGGCCAGAGCATGAACGAATTCAAACAGTTTGCCGAAGCAAAATACGAAGAGTGGAAAGCATTAACCGGTGATGGGCAGGTAACTGCAGCCGCCAGCATTGATCTCAGTTTGCCTGGCGATGCGTTGCCGATGGGCAGTCGTCACCCCATCAGTTTAATGCGCAACCGCATGGTGAATATTTTTCAACGGTTGGGTTTTTCTGTTGCTGAAGGACCGGAGATCGATGATGATTTTCACAACTTCACAGCATTAAATCTTCCCGAAAATCACCCTGCACGTGATATGCAGGATACGTTTTACATCAGCACCAATCCTGACTGGCTGCTCCGTACACATACCAGTAATGTACAAATTCATGAAATGCAGAAAGGCAAATTGCCCATCCGCATTATTACGCCTGGTCGTGTGTACCGGAACGAAACCATCAGCGCAAGAAGTCATTGTTTCTTCCACCAGATCGAAGGATTGTATATTGATGAGAAAGTAAGCTTTGCTGATCTCAAGCAAACACTGTATTTCTTTGTGCAGGAAATGTTTGGCAAAGATGTAAAAGTGCGTTTCCGCCCCTCTTATTTCCCCTTTACCGAACCAAGTGCTGAAATGGACATCAGTTGTTTACTGTGTAATGGCGAAGGTTGCAGTGTGTGTAAAAAAACCGGTTGGTTAGAGATTTTAGGTTGCGGCATGGTGCATCCGAAAGTATTGGAGAACTGCGGTATCGACAGTAATAAATATTCCGGCTTTGCATTTGGCATGGGCATCGAACGCCCTGCTTTGTTGAAGTACGGCATCAAGGATATTCGTTTGTTCAGTGAAAATGATGTGCGGTTTTTAAAGCAGTTTACGGGAGCGGTGTAAATAAACTCATTAATGAATTTGCTGAAAAAGGCAACAGTTTTAGCTGTTGCCTTTTTTATTGTTTTGTTTTAAACACATACTTTGTTCCAACTTCAATACTGCTATACCTGAAATCGTGGAACCCTTGCTGTAACTCCACTTGCCAGTTTAAACCCGGCTTTACAGTACCTGCTTTTATACGCCCAACTACAGGTTTATCCCCATCGTTTAAGTATCCAAGATAACCCGCTACACTTGCTTGCAGTTGAAACTTATTATGATTGTATTCAACGCCGGCTCCAAAAAGAAATGCATCATTCTGAGGTATATCATTATTCAACTGCCAAACCAGGAAGCCCGCCATTGCCATGTATCTCCACCTATTGGCTTTTGAAAAAGAACCGCCTGTTGATGTATCAAAAAAATAACCTGGCGCATCCGTCATGCGTGCAGAAGCTACGTTTGAAGAAGTAGGATAACGATAACCCACCCTTACCGCAAGCGTATTTTTATATCTGGAAGGATCAAGCAACTGAATATTTATATTCATATGTACATCGCCTATTGCTGTGCGGTTATTGTAAGCAAGGTAAAATACCTGTCGTTCTTCTTTTAATACATGACTCATTCGATACGTTTCTACCGGCACCCACATCGCATCAACCGAAACTTTGTTTTTTACAATCGAATAATTGCCTCTAATAACTGCATTGAAGGTACGGTCGCCCGGCATAAAGTGCCCGGCACCAGCGATAGTTACAGCATGATTGCTATCTGCTATTCCGTTTGTTACAGAAGGTACAGGCAATGCATTTGGTCCAAGATAGGCAGGGCTGAATTGAATATAATGCCGCCAGTGTGTTACTCCATCCCATTGAACGTTACGCTCCCACCAATCGGATGTTTGGGCAGTAGAAAAAATGCAAAAAAAAACTGCGGGCAAAAGGCAGATTAATCTGATGTACATGTAAATTTTGAGTATTGCAAATTAATACATTTCGATGCGGAATTCAATAACTGAAATTATCTTTACCTTTTAATGTTTAATCATGGTTCAATCAATTTGCGTTTGCGGTGCAGGAACAATGGGCAGCGGTATTGCACAGGCAGCTGCGCAAAGCGGTATTCCTACACTGCTGTTTGATCTCAACAAAGAAGTATTGCAAAAAGCAGAAGCAGCCATCAACTCCTCTCTCGATTCGCTATTACAGAAACAAAAAATTACGGATGAGCAGCGGAGGAACATCAGCGGAAATCTTCAGTATATCAACGATATCAGCGGTTGTATAGCCGATGTAATTATTGAAGCCATCATTGAAAAACCGGAAGCAAAAATTTCGTTATTCAATCAACTGGCAGAGATCAATCAAAGCAATACGATTTTCGCCAGCAACACCTCTTCGTTATCTATTTCGCAATTGCAGCAACACATTCAGCAACCGCAACGGGTGGCAGGTTTGCACTTCTTCAATCCTGCTACGATCATGAAATTAGTAGAAGTGGTAAAAGGCGATCAAACCAATGATGATGTGATTGAACAGTTAGTGGCTTTAACAAAGCAGCTGAACAAAACCCCCGTCATCTGTAAAGATTCACCGGGTTTTATCGTAAACCGTGTTGCACGACCTTATTATATTGAATCATTAAAATTGGTGGGGGACGGTGTTGCCGATTTTGCAACCGTTGATGCGTTGATGGAAGCCAGTGGTTTTAAAATGGGTCCGTTCAAACTCATGGATCTCATTGGCAACGATATTAACTACGCTGTTAGCTGCAGTGTGTATGAACAACTCGGTAAACCCGAACGTTTACAACCATCACCCATACAAAAAGAAAAAGTAGAATCAAATAAGCTTGGCCGCAAAACCGGCGAGGGCTATTACAAGTACAACGGATAATTGTATAATTGATGGTTGATAATCGAACGCAGCCCCTAATTTTACATTTTCCATTATAAATTATCCATTCCACCATGGTTTTCGTTACCGGCGGCGCAGGTTTAGTTGGCTCGGCTTTATTGAAACAGTTGTTGCAACAAAAGCAGGGACCCATCAAAGCATTGTACCGCACCTCGATGCCGTTACTGTTGAGCGAAGAGGAAAAGCAACAGGTCGAATGGATCAAAGGCGATGTATTAGACACGTCGGTATTAGATGAAGCCATGCAAGGTTGTAAGCAGGTATATCATTGTGCTGCTGTTGTATCCTATCATTCCAGTCGCCGGCAGCAGATGTACAAGATCAATATTGAAGGCACTGCGAATATTGTAAACCTCTCATTAGAACATCACATTGAAAAACTCATTCATGTAAGTTCGGTAGCTGCCATTGGGCGTTTGCGACAAGGTGAACAGATCACTGAAAAAACAGAATGGACCGAAGAGACAAACAATTCCCATTACGGCAAAACAAAATACCTTTCTGAACTGGAAGTGTGGCGTGGCATTGGTGAAGGATTAAATGCAGCCATTGTCAATCCATCGGTAATATTAGGTGAATCAAATTGGGAAACAGGATCGGTTGCCATCTTTAAAAAAATGTGGGAAGAATTTCCCTGGTATACAACCGGTGGAACAGGTTTTGTTGATGCAAAAGATGTGGCAGATGCCATGATCCGTTTGATGCACAGCGATATTTCAGCCGAGCGTTTTTTACTGAGCAATACACACCTTAGTTTCCAGGAACTGTTTACCAAAATTGCAACAGCGTTGGGGAAACGGCCACCGAATCGTTTTGCAAAACCATGGATGGGCGAACTGGTGTGGCGACTCGAAGCACTCAAGGCCATGTTCAGCAACAAAGAACCATTGCTCACCAAAGAAACCGCCAGCACAGCACAGGTAAGAACTTATTACGATTCATCGAAGGTATTGACTGCATTACCAGACTTCAGATTCACGCCAATTGATGAAACAATTGAACGTACGAGCAAATGGTTGAAGCAACGATACAATCTTAAATAACCAAACTCAGCTTACACAGCCTTCAAATGAAACCCTGGTTCTCTCCACTGTTTATTGCATCTTCCCTTTTATTCGTTTATGCACTTTATCTGATCGTTGAACGTTTATTTAATCCGCAATCATTCAGCATCCTGATTGCAGTTCCGATGGTTTGTATTGCTGCAACCGGTATGGTAGTGCACTTTTTATTTTCCCGTATCCTTGTCGGAAAAGTACGTGTACAACTCCTTGTTGAGGCAGCGTTAATTCTATCAATTGTTGTACTTCTGCTCATTCGATAACAGAAGGATTTTATAGTTGGCTCAGAAATTGTTTATTTTTAAAGCTCAATGAACAATCACGTATGAAAACAATCCTCTCCATTATCCTTATCTGCTTTTCTTTCTCTGTTTCAGCACAATCCTATTTTTATATCAAAGGCAAAGTGATCGACGACAGTACACGTCTACCAATGGAAAATGCATCAGTGCTTTGTCAGAATACCACCAAGGGAACCATCACCAATAAAGAAGGTGAGTTCCGGCTGGAAGTTCCTGCTGGTGGACATAATTTGGTGATTTCTTATACCGGTTTTGAAAGTGAAAGTGTACGTATCAGTTCATCGCAGGATAACAGCAATGAGCTCATCATCGTTTTAAAAAAGAAAGAAAACAAACTGGAAGAAGTAGTGATACAGGCCAGCAGCGAAGTAAAAGATGGCTGGACCAAATACGGTTCACATTTTTCAGCATACTTTATTGGCAGCACCCCTTTTTCAAAACAATGCAGCATTGAAAATCCGCAGGCATTAAAATTTTATTTCTCCCGTAAACGCAATGTATTAAAAGTAAAAGCCGAAGAACCGGTGGTAGTGCTCAACTATGCATTGGGCTATAAAATTCAATACCAGCTTGACTCCTTTATTTATGATTACAATACAAAATTCAGTGCCTATGTTGGTGTAGCATTTTATACAGAGATGGATTCAACCGAAGAGCAAAAAGCCATCTGGGTACAGAACAGGGAGAAGGCTTATCTCGGCTCACGCCTGCATTTTATGCGTTGCTACTATGACAGCACCCTTGCTGAAAACGGGTTTGTAATCGAAGAAATTTTTGAAGACAGCATTACCGGAAAACCAAAGATCAGTACATTGGAAAATCCATATGATACAGCCGTGTATGTGTTGGTCGATAGCGTTGACCGGGAAATCAACCTGTTTGGGAAATACCGGATCGTTTACACCTTAGCCCCAATGGAAAAAGAATACCTGCTTGCAAATAAATACCCCCCATCGGCCAAAGAACAACTTTCAACACTTGAATTTTTGAACGGGTTTGTTATTACCGAAAATGGTTTTTTCTATGAACAAACCGAAGTGATCAACAGCGGGTACTGGGCCTGGAAAAATTTAGCCGATCAGTTGCCGTATGATTATTGGCCGGAAGAATGAGAAAGCTGCAAGCAAATACAACATCGTTGCCGCAGTTATTTCGATTCTAATTTTAATAAGCGTTCCCATATTTCAGGAATACGTTTTACCCATACCAACTCTTTGCGTTTTTGCAATGCATCTTCTACAGGTGTGCCGAAATACGATTTATTTCCTTCCAGTGATGATGGCACACCACTTTGTGCAAACACCACGGCATTTTCTCCAATGGTCAACGTTTTACTTACACCAGCCTGTCCCCATAACACCACGCCGTCTTTTATTTCAACAGCACCGGCTACACCTACCTGTGCAGCAAACAAACAGTTTTTACCAATCACACTATCGTGGCCAATATGCACCTGGTTATCGAATTTGGTGCCGCGGCCAATTATGGTATCATGTGTTACGCCTTTGTCGATTGTGCAGCCGGCTCCCATTTCCACATCATCTTCAATTACCACACGTCCGCAACTTTCCATTTTTTTATACCATACGTCACGGTTCTTTTTGGTGTTGAAATAAAATGCATCGCTGCCAATAACAGTACCTGCATGCAACACCACATTGTTCCCAATCACTGTATGATCGTAAATCGATACATTGGGATGAATGATACAATTGCTGCCAATGGTTACATGATTACCCACAAATGCTCCAGGCATAACAACAGTTCCTTCTCCAATTACTGCCGATTCGCTGATCATTGTTGCAGAAGGGGTGAACGGACGAAAGTGCCGTACAATCTTAAGATAGGCTTCAAACGGTTGCTCACACACCAGCAATGCTTTTCCTTCGGGCACATCCGTTTCTTTATTGATGATGATAAAACTTGCAGCTGAGTGGATACACTTATCGTAATACTTTGGATGATCTACAAATACCAGGTCGCCGGTTTCAACTTTGTGTATTTCGTTGATTCCTGTTGCAAGTCCGTTTGTATTTCCAGTAACAGTTGCGTTGATTAATTCTGCAATCCATTGAACCGGAACCGGTGAAGGAAACTTCATAAACTGATTTTCATCAAAGGTAATATGGTTTCCAATTGCCCGTGTAATACGTTCAAAGGAATCAGTTTTGGGTTTTTATCGGGTAAAAACAGGGCTCTGGATAAAAAATTTAAAAATAATTTTTCTGTGTTTTTCCGGTTACTGATCGTTCTAAAAACAGAACGGCAACCAACTTT
>CAYMSG010000025.1:0-14906 GCA_964392955.1 uncultured Chitinophagaceae bacterium
TAGAGCATCGGATTCATAACCCGAAGGTCGGCAGTTCAAGTCTGCTCTCCGGTACAAATACAGTCCCGCTTTTTGCGGGACTTTTTTTGATCTTTACAGCATGGGATTATCCATTCACTTCTGCGGCACACTTTCACAGTCGTCATCAATCAACACATTCGTGGATGAAGTAACCGACATCTGCGACAGTCTTGCTTGGAAATGGAAACGAATCACAACAACATCATTAAACGGCATTGTTTTTTCCCCACCGGAATGTGAGCCTGTATTCTTCACATTCACAAGCGCAGGCAGGCTTTGTTCTCCGTTGCAGGAAGGTATGGAAGAAACCTATCGCAAGGCCGGACTTGATCTCTCTATGATTTTCTGGCAGAGTGTAAAAACACAATTTGCAGGCATTACAGTACATAAAGCATTGATCGCATTACTTCACTATCTCAGCCAAAAATATTTCCAGCAATTTGAATTAAAAGATGAAGGATTTTATTGGGCAACAAACGACGAAGAAGTGCTTAACGCACAATTTCAGAAATACGAGCTTGCCTTACAAACTGTAACTGATGCATTGGCCGGAATGCAAAAACAAACGGGAGAGTCAACAACAGACTTGGCTGCACGTATTGAAGCTGTCTTAAAACAATTGCAGCAACGCAAAGGATGACCAAGAATACACTTACATAAATTTATGCACCGTACACATCCAGCTCATGCACCTGCTTTTTGTATGCGGCGGGAAGCAAGAAATGTTTCAGCATCCTGTCCATCTTCAGTAACCGACTCAGTTTGTACAAAGGCACCACAGGTGCAAGCAACGAAAAAGCAGGCAACGCCAGCAGTTCTTTTACCCGCTGGGGAACCACTAATGTCTGTCCTTCGGTCAATAGCTTAAAACGGAAGGCACCAAGATGTTTTTTGTATTGCTGAAACAGATCAACCGTGTACTTGCTTTTTTGAAGGTCTTGCCGTAAATGAGCTTCCCGCACAGGCAGCCACTCCTTATACGTTACCGGTAAACCCTTCACTCCCATTCCTGTACCAACCCGATAAAATACATTGTACACTTCTTCTTTTTCTTCCTCACCCAATGATTCTTCCAGTAACTCATACGCTGCAATGGAATAGTGGATAAGCATAAACAATACATCACGATAAGCCCAATCGGGAATTGTTGCACCCCGGCCCTGCTCTACAGCACGATGTATCTTCCGCATGCTGGCAATAGCGGCATTGGCTTCGGCTGTGGAGGAAAAAACAATGCGTCTTGCATAGCCTACCGTACTGAACAACCGCCCCAATGGATCAGAAGGAAGTTTGCCTGTAAAGTACAGCCAGTCCACAGCTTTATTCAAGGCAAATTCTGCTGAAGCACCTGCAAAAATAAACAGCACCGTATCGCTTTTACCCCAGATCTTACGCACAACAGAACCGGGCTCAACAAACATATTCATACACATCCATTTTCAGTTTACTTCCATGCAGCACATTTTTAAAAAAAGACTTGCATGGTTTACAAATATACATTTACTTTGCATTTCAAAGTACTTTTAAAAAATTAAACTTTTGGTATGGCCTTTAACGTAAACATTGGAACACTCAGCAGCTGGATCTTTGGTATCCTTGCAGCAGCCATTGGTATTGTAAATACATTTTGGGGAAACGATCCAGGGTTTGGCATCTTCGTGCTGCTCCTGTCGCTTCTGTATTTTTTACCTGTCAATGAGTTATTGAAAAAAACCACCGGCTTCCGTATTCCTAAAATGGGATGGATCAAAATCGCCGTTGGCGTTTTTATTATCTGGGCCTCATTGGGTGTAGGTGAATTGTTCGATAAGATCGGTCTGATGCTTGCAGGCTTCTAAGCATACCAAACTATTCAACATACGAAAATATGAGATAGCAAAAAGCCCATTTACCAGGTCTTTAGTTTGCTTATGTAGTTGTATGCTTTCACTAAAAAGTATTACTAAACAAGCCACGTGTTGCGCTGGAAACATGCTGCATAAAACAGGAATGAAGGTTTATAGGCCAGAGCTGACCACTTTCGCTGCATTTATATACAACGGGTAAAAGAAGAAGCAGCTATTGAACTTGATCATACAAGATCATTCTTCGCAGCAAGTTTAATTAAACTGGCTGTATTGTTTACAGCAAATTTCGTGAGCAGGTTTTTGCGATGACTGTCAACCGTATGCATACTCAAAAAAAGTTTTTCAGCAATTTGCGGATTGG
This sequence comes from uncultured Chitinophagaceae bacterium, assembly GCA_964392955.1. GTDB lineage: Bacteria > Bacteroidota > Bacteroidia > Chitinophagales > Chitinophagaceae > Lacibacter. The sequence goes on from CAYMSG010000025.1 coordinate 2,230, forward strand.
TTAGTCCATCGGCGATTAATTGCAGCACTTCTTTCTCTCTTGAACTCAGGACAGGCGTATTTTTTATTTCTTTCTGATCGGCGGTACTCATGTTTAAATCCAGGCTCATATACAAACGGCCTTCATGCACCGAAAGAATGGCTTCTTCTATTTCTTCTTTTGCTGCACTCTTTACCAGGTAACCAACTGCACCTTCCCGGATCATCTGAGCAATATAGCTGCGTTCGCTAAACGTACTCATGGCAATTACTTTTACCATAGGAAATTCTTTTTTCACTTTCGAAGCCAGTTCAATACCGCTTATTTCGGGCATATTAATATCGGTGATAACAATGTGCGGAAGGTCCTTCTTCATTTGTTCAATGGCATCAAATGCATTTACAGCAACCCCACACAACTGTACAAAACTTATCTGTTGCAGCATCGAGCGCATGCCTTCCAATACCATCGGATGATCATCCACCACCAATACGTTTATTTTATCCATGTGTTTCAATTGTACAATCAATATGAACTGAAGTGCCTTTACCTGTTACCGATTGTATATCCATTTGTCCACGCAGATAATTCACCCTCGATTGAATATTCTGCAAACCGGCAGTACGTAATCCGTTCAGTATTTCTTTATCAAAACCCTTCCCGTTATCTTCCACGGTAATCGTAAGGTTCTCATCACGCCGTATTACCTGTGCAAGAATAGTTGTTGCCTGCGCATGTTTTACTGCATTGTTGAGCAGCTCCTGCACAATGCGGTATACCACTATTTCAACCGATGCTTCCATTCGTTGTTCCAATCCGTAAAACTCGGTATTGATAACAAACGATTGCCCATCGCTCAATCCATCGCAATAATCCTGAAGTGCCTGCTGCAGTCCCAGCTTCATTAATGCTTCGGGCATCATGTTATGTGCCACACGGCGCATTTCGCCAATGGATTCATCGAGTTTGTTCAATGCATTATTAAATGCACGGCCATGTTCTTCGGTTAAAATTAAATTTCCTTTCATAGCTCCCAGTTGCAGTTTTACACCACTCAATAAACCTCCCAAGCCGTCGTGCAGATCTTTTGCCAAGCGGCTACGTTCATCTTCCTGTCCTTTAAGCAGCGATTGTGTGGCGAGTAATTGTTTTTCTGTTTCCAGCTCGGCAATGCGTTGCTGTTGCAGCTTCTGTTTGTTTTGATAGTTACGGTAAACAAGTAATAAAATAAGTAACAGGGCAGATGCTCCGCCAATTAAACTGTAGTTGAATATATTTTTTCGCTGAATGGCTGTTTGCTGCAACTTGATTTGTGTTTCTTTCTTTTCTGTTTCGTAACGCATTTCTCTTTCTGCAAACTCCAGCGTTTTTTTACTTTGCCATAAACTGTCGCTGATGGTTTTAAATTCGTCCAGTAACGTATAAGCTGTTTTATAATCGCCCTGTAAAAATTTTAACCGCTGCTGTAACTCCAAAAAACCGGCCAGCTCTGCAGGATCGGTACTGTTTCTGAAATAGGCTTCAATTGCAGAAAGGTATTGATTTGCCAATGCAGTGTTCTTTTCTTTTAAAGCTATTTGCGCCAACTGTAATCCTGCCGATGCAATATTGCTGGGTGCTTTTAATTGCAAAGCCAGTGCATAACTTTTATCGGCATAGTATTTCGATGAATCGATTTTGCCCAGTTGAAAATATTCAATGGAGATTTGTTGATATGCATGTTGTACATAAGTTCTTTCAATGCTGCTTGTTTCCAGCTTTGGTAAATAAGCAAGTCTTAACTGAAGCGCTTCCTTTTTTTTATTATTCGCCGAAAAGTTATCGGCTTTTATCTGCATGTAATAAGCAAGGGCATTTTGAGCAACTTCACTTTTATATTTTGTTGTAAGTGCAATCGCTTTCTCAATATACTCATCAGCTTTGGGCAAATTATGCAGCGTGTTAAATACCTGACTGAGGTTAGAGTACAGATCGGACTTACGTTTATCGAGCTGTGCTGCTGTAAACTGTTTATTGCGGGAAAGAAAGTCAGCAGCTTCAAAAAGTGTTGCAGCTTCCTGGTAATAAAAAATACAACTGTCGTAATGGCCTTGCCAGTATTTAATATTTCCGATGTTCAGATGGGCTCCCGCCTCCAGGTAATCGTTCCCTGCTTTCCGTGCAAACTGTTTTGATGCACGGTAATTCATTTCTGCACTGTCACCATAGCTGAAATAACTGTACCACAGGCCCAGCAACCTGTAACAGTTGCTGATGGTATTGCTTTCTTTCAGTGCAATACTTTTTGTTACTGCTTCATGAAGCAAACTGTACGATAGCATACTGTCTGATTCGATCAGATCGTAGCCAAACTGCGCCATCTTCCTGATCCCTGCTGTATCGGTTGATACTTTTCGAAAAGCATCAGCTGTTTTCAACACACTGTCTTTGTTGTACTGCTGACTATACGAATCAACACAGGTCAAACAACATAACACTACTATAAGATTGCGAAGCTGCATGGTTCACAAATTTATAGGTAATTCAATTTCCCCACTCACCCGAACAGGGGATTTACACGGCTGCAAAAATCCCTGAAGCGGGTATGGGAGAGCATAACAGATTCATTGACATTTATGCTTTCATCATTAACAATAAAACTATGAAACAGCTTTTATTGCTTACAGCCATTCTTCTTTACAGCTTTACAGGTTTTGCGCAGGCCAAGCCAAAACCGAAACCAAAAGAAAAACCTCCCACCCAAAAAGAAATGGAAGCAATGATGAAAGAAGCGCAGGAGATGATGGACAATATGGATCTTGAAGAAAAACGGATAGCGGACAGCCTGGGTATAAAACTGCCCTCGTTTAAAAACACACCGAAGGTTGGCGATAAACAACTGGCTGAAGCCTACGATAAAGAGAACCGCATTGTTCCGAAAAAAGATGAAGCACGCATTGCAAAAATTCCGGCTCCTGTAAGCACGGCAGGCATCGGCACTTATCTGCAAACAATTGATACAAAAATTTCAGCAGCACTTCCTGCTGAATTAAAAAACAATGCAACAGCCCTGTTGCTGGAACTAAAGAAAAAAACAACCGACCCTGCACTTTTGGGTAAAGCAGCTGTTGGTATGTGGGCGATGGGCAAAGCAAGGACAGCTCTTTATCTGCAGCTGAAAATTTGTGAAGCCGATGCGGGCAACGGCAATAATCTCAGCAATCTTGCTGCCATGTTCATACAGCTTAACGGTGCAGAGTATGCAATTCCTTTGCTGAACAACCTGAATGCAAGATTTAAAAACAACAGCAGCATCCTCAATAATCTTGGGCAGGCCTGGTTTGCATTGGGCGATATTCCGAAAGCAGAAAAATATATTGACAGTACGATTGTAATTTATGCGTTTCATGCACAGGCAAACTTTACTAAATGTTTAATTGAAGAAAGCAAAGGAAAAAAGCCGGAAGCTATCATTGCATTAAAACGATCGCTGAAAGGCGGTTATACCAAAGAGAAAGAAGCAAAACTGAAACAATTGGGCGGCACGGCTGATCTGAAAGACGATTACTTTCCGCAGGATAAAAAAACAGATCCATTACAATTGGGAAACTTTAAAGCACCGGATATTCCTAAATCGGTGGCAGAATGTATTGCACTTGAAGCGCAATGGAAAACATTTGAAGCAGAAATTGATGAAGAGATCAACCAACTGCTCACTGCTTATAAAAACCTGAACCTCGAAGCAAAGCAGGAACAACGTATGCAGCAAAGCATGGCAGTGATCAAAGCTTCGCAACAGGCAGGCAAACCAGTGGGCAACATTGAAAGCACTCCTCTGTATTTCGAACGGGCTGCAAGACAACTGAAAGCTGTACAGGAACTCCATTACAAAAAACTGGAAACACTTATGCAAAAGGCTGCCCGATGGGCGGCAGGTGAAGGCGCTGCATTAACACAGCAATACCAGGAAAAAATGAACCAGCTGCGTAAACAGGATGGTGAACAAACTGGCTATGGCCGGCCGAATATTGATTTCTGTCCGCAGTACCGTGATGCAAGTGATGCCTACCTGCGGAATTATAATGCAAAAGCCGAAGAATTTTACAAAGAGTATATCAGTTTGCATAAAGCATTCATTAATGAAATCAGTCATTGGGAAATGTATATGTATTGGCCAGATGAATTTGAAGCATTAAAGATCAATAACAAGATCGATTGGTTAAAAGCATTAAAAGCGAAGCAACCCATCAAATTCATTTCAATTACACAGTATAAATGCGTAAGCCCGTTAAACCGGAATGCGCAAAAGCTGGCAAAGTTTGATGATGTAGCCTGCCAGTATCACTCCGAAGTAAATTATTTCATTGGTAAAATAAAAAGCGATTGCAGCAAAACAACTGCTGAATTTGATTTTGAATTTCTGAAATACGATATCGAAATGAATGCGGAGCAAGGCACAGCTTTTTCGGAACAGTTTGTAAGAGGCAGTATTGAAATAAGCGGCGAAGTGGGCAACCGGAATATTGGGCCTGCAAGCGGCAAAGCAGAATTGGGTGCCCGTGTTGAAATTGGCCGTAACGGTATTGAAGATTTTATTGTGAAAGGAGGTGTATCGGTTTCTAATCCAACCGGCCAATCGGCAGGTGTTGAAGGAAATGTAAGTCTTGTTTCGGGCTCAGCAACTTTTGGCGGCACTGGCATTTTTGGAAAATAAGCCGTTGCATTTTATTGTTGTTCAAAATCCCTTTTTCAGGTGAGTGCATTTTAGTTACGTACAAATAGTTTTACTTATAATCTTAACAACACATGAAACAGTTTATTTTCTTTCTGTTGTTGTTGCCTGTTTTTGCAACAGCACAACGCAGTACCGAAAGTTTTGGAAAATTCATCAACAGCGATGGCACTGTTATTAAAGGCAGCAGTGTGATGAGAGGCTACGAACGATTGATTGAAGTACACAAGCTTGAAAGTAATTCAACCAATAACAGCACAAGCATCCGTTTTGAAATGCCCATTGGTACAGCATCGGGTATCTTCCGCAATTTCATTAACAGCAAACAGGTTTTAAAAAGCGGCGAGCTGATTGTTACAGAAATGCTGGCCGACAAACGCATCGTTCAGTATAAAATAACGATGGAGAACATTGCAGTAACAGCATGCGCCGATGCAGATGGTTTTACCAGGGTACAACTGAATGCCACACGCATCGGCTGGACCTATTACAGTTATAACCAGCGAAGCGGTGTTGCCGCCATCAGCAGCAAAACAGGATGGGATGCATCCACCAAAAACAGCTGGACGAATTTTTAATTGAAGAAAAAACATTTCACCATTCTTTACCATAACCAAATGAGAAGTTTCCTTTTTTGCAGTTTTGTTTTATTCGCTTTTTCTGCTCTTGCACAAAAACAATTTGACATTGTGCAATTTCAACCTCCTGCCGGCTGGCAGGAAGCTGTTACAGCAGAACAGATCAGCTATACCAAAGAAGCGAATGGTAATTTTTGCATCATTACTGTTTATAAAAGCAAGGATGCAGGCAACAATGCAAAACAGAATTTTGACCAAAGCTGGGCTTCGGTTTTACAAAAAACACTTCCTGTTGCTGCTCCCCTTATGCAGCCACCGGTTACCGAAGATGGCTGGGCAACAGAAATTGGCAGTGCTGCTTTTGAAAAAGAAAGTATAAAAGGGATTGCTATTTTAATTGCTTCCACCAAAAAAAATAAACTGCTCAATATTGTTGTGCTGATGAACAATACTACCTACGTCAACGATATGCAAACATTTCTTACATCGGTAAAAAGAAATGAGCCGGCAAACAATGCGGCTGCCTCCGGCAGCAACACATCCTCCACGTCTGTAAACAATGTAAAGCCAGAGCCTGGCCCTGCAGCAGAAGTATGGATGAATGTTCAGTACAGTTTGAGTTATGCACCGGACATCAACCCCTCCACACAGTTCGGCAGCAAACTGAAACCGAAGTTTTATGTAGTGTATCCTAACGGCGATTACTATCCGCATTTTCCTGTTGAGGGTTTGAGTACGCTGACCAATCAGCAAAAAAATGAATCCTGGGGAACGTTTACGCTAAGTGGAAAAAAAGGACTGTTTAAATCGAAGTACGAAACCATTGAAGTGGAAAAACTTTCAGCCACAAAAATGAAAAAGATTGGTTATACCTTTCATTTTTATAAATGCGCTGCTGTTGACGGTTTAAAGCTGAACGGCGAATGGGGTGCTTACCCCGGCTGGAAAAAAGCAGCAGCATCTTCTACCCTTCTGGCCAAACAGGTAATTGCTTTTCAACCCGACGGCATTTTTATCGATTACGGTTTATTTGTAACCAATCTCAGCATGCCCGATCAATACCCGCAAAACAAACCGGGCAAAGGAACTTACAGTATCCGCAACTATACATTAACGTTACAGTATAACGACGGACGAATCATTTACAAAGCCTTTACCGGAGCTGCCGATATTAACCCAGCCAATGATAATCGTGTATTATACATTGGCACCAACCCCTGCTATAAAGAATGATGAAACAACGATTACTGTTTGTGTTATTAATTGCAACCCTTCATACATCTGCGCAACGTACAAAAACAGAGCAGTTGGAAGACAGTGTGTTTGCATGGAAAGCATTTACACCCTTGAATCCCTCTTCCTATCCCTGGACTATTTCTCCTGCACAACAAAAGCTGCCTGCATTATTTTTCGACTGGATCAAAAAAAGTCATCAACTGGTAGGAGCTGTCAACAAATCGTATGCGCTGGCAGAACCGAATAAGAAAGAGGAAGTATCTACTTATGCAGTAGGTGTAAATGCAGCAGTATGGAAAGCCGATTGGGACAATACCGGAAAGTTTGTAAAGAATCTGCCACACAGTGAAGTTCCTGTTCAGATACTTACCAATTACCTCATTGATGCCAAGCCACTCGCTATGCTCACAATACCCGGCAGACCTGTGTTTGTAAGGCTGAGTCCAAAGCCGGAAGAAACGTTTAACAACTGGGCTTATGGATCAAGACTTATTAAACAATTTGCGCTCGACAAACATCCGCAGATCAGTAAATATATTGTTCAATATTACGGCTGCACCGGCGAAATGTGTCAGCCATTGGTAGCTGTTTATTTAGCACCAAACAACAGACTGCCTATTCGCCAACTTACACGGGGCGAAGTGCTGGATATGTGTGAAGCCGCCATACCCGGTGAAATAAAAAGACTTTCCGGCGATCCTGTTACCGTTAATAACAGCTACCTGAAACAGAAATACGACGACAAAGTAAAACGCATTGAAACAGACGAAGTGCCCAAATGGAAGGCTCATCTTGCCAAACTCCGTAAGCTGCACAGCAACCATCTTGATGCGCCTGCATTTATTAAAGATCCGGAAGGCTTTTACATGATTAAATTCTATAATGGTGACGATATTTTTGTAAAAGAAGACGAAACAAAAAATGCGGTGTATATATATGAAACTGGTGTGTTAGAAACCAGTAAAAAAGACAAGCCTCTCTGGATCTGCATCAACTGGATGCCGGTTACCAATGACAGAGATGTATATACAAGAGAGCTGCACCACAGCATGACCAGCTATTTCAATTTTGACTATGTGTACAATTATTTTTTTGATCCCGAAAAAGTAAAAGGTCAGCCCTACTCTATTCTTAATCCCGAACAATTTAAACAAACAGTTGCAAGAATAAAGAGCAATGCACCGGTTACGGCTGCAACAAATAAACCGGCAGAAGGAATTTATTTCGCCGACGATTTTTCATCTAACGCAACAGGCAGCAAACCAAAAGGATGGTATATGCCAGCCGTTGGCAAACCCAGTATTGTTGTGCAACCAATTGGATTAAAGGGCAACTGGGTGGAAATGGGCGAACATCGTTTGATGCCACTTGGATTAAAAGGAAATCTCCCCGAAAACTTCAACATGGAATTTAATGTGGCCTGTAACGATTTTGAAGACAACCAGGGAGCAACGTTGAAATTACAGATCAACAACAACGAAACCACAGCCAATGGCGATTACAGAAATGCGGTAAACTATACCAACATCAATTTTGATATTACCCCCTCTAATGCAAAATGGCCAAACAACCCAACAGGAAGTGTACGAATGAATGTGGAATACAAAGGCATGGAGAATAGCATCCGCTATGCAGCAAACCCGATGAAGCTGAAGTATAATGAATTCAGTAATAAAAAGAACTTCGCTCGTATTACCATTGTTAAAAACGGAAACAAACTGCGTTGCTTTATTAATGGGCGTGAACTGGAAAGTACAGTCAAAGATAAATATGGTAACGAGATCGCCGGATTTAATGAGTTACCTGATGGAGCCCGGTTTACCAATTTTTATTTTGAAAAATCGGGCAACAACCGCAGCATTTATATTTCGAACATAAAAGTGGAAGTGCTGAAGTAAACAACCGGTCATTCATTCAAAAAATAACAACATGAAAAATATACTGTTGATTTTTTCATTTATCGTTTCTGTTTTTTCTGTTTGCTCGCAGGTTGTAAAGCCACAGGTTGGCAGCAAACCTGCAACCGTTAACATGACCATTTCGAAACCCACTGTTACTGGTAACGATTTAACGGTTAGTATTACGGGCATCAGTTATCAATCCGGCACTTATCATATCAGTTATACCGTAAAGAATAATGGTTCAACTGTTATAGATATGAACAATGTGATTTTGCAGGCACATATTATAACGGCCGATGGTGGTTATCTCACTCCTGCCGGTGGTGAAAAGCTTATGAACATCGGCTTATTAAAGTCGGGCCAGGAATACAAAAGCAATACAACCTATGCTGGAAAAAACCTCATCAAAGGCCAAACTTATAAATACCTGCTGCGCATAGATGAAAGCAAAGTTGTTAGTGAAGTAAATGAAAATAACAATACGGCCGAATATGCAATTACAGGATATACCGATGCTATGGAAGCAGCAGGACTGGCCAACCTGCAGTTAAACGGAAAAATAAATACCGGTACCGCTTCTGTGCCGCTGCAATACGATTTAACCATTGTATCGGCAACCATCTTTAAAAAAGGAGAGAACAATTATGAAGTGCAATTTGTGATGAAGAATATTGGCAATGCCGATCTGAAATTAAACGTAAACGGCATAAGGGCACATGGCCGGATTGTTGACAAAGGAGTGAACCTGGTTAATACCTATTACAAATCAAATTTTCCACGTACTGTACTAAAGCCGGGTGAAACATGGGTCAATATCTATTCCATCAACCCTGCCCTGCTCAGCAGCCTGCAACATGGATTGCAGTACGATTACTGGATAACATTAGACGATCTGTTTGACTATGCTGAAGCCAACGAACTGAACAACGAGTTTAAAATTAATTTCAGGATGGGGTATTAAAACAGACCCGACTCCGCCCGGCTTTGACGTAGAAATATTTCTCAAAACTAAAAGATAAAAATTGTCTTGTTCGGAGAAGAAATTGAGCAGCGTTGACTTACAAGTAAACCAAACAGCAATCCTCTTACTTTTTCAGCAACATAAATACCGATCCTGCGAGTGTGAGGAACAACACCATTTTCCGGTAATGCAGATCATTTATTTTTTTGGTTAACCAAATACCCGATACAAATCCTGCGATCAATGCAGGCAACAATACAAGATCAATTTGTAAGCTTTGCAGTGTAATATTCTTCCAGTAAAAAACCTGGAAGGGAAGTTTAAATAAATTCATCACTAAAAAGATCCAGGCGGCCGTACCAATAAAATCGTTCTTGGGCAAACGCATAGCCAAAAAATAAAGATTGGCAAAAGCCCCTGCCAAGTTGCCGATCATGGTAGTGAAACCTGCTGCTAACCCCGTACCGGTTGCAAACAAAGGATGCTGTGGCACTAATGTTGATTTCCTGAATTCCAACCATACTACAATTGCAACAGTTATCACAATAATCACTGCCATCACTTTTCGAAACACGGCTTCATCCATGTCCTTTCCCAAAAACACACCGAGTAAAATACCGATCATCATCCAGGGAATTACTTTCCAGAAATGATTCCATTGTGCATGGCGGTTGTAATACGAAACGGCACCAATATCAGCCACACACAACAACGGCAAAACAATACCGGTTGAGGATTTACCGCCAAACACCAGCGCCATAATGGTAACGGCTAGCATATCCACGCCTTTTAATCCGCCTTTCGCAAGGCCCACAGCAAATGCAGCCAGTAAAATAAACAGCCAGTAAGAAATGGAATACAATGAAAAAATATCCATGATGCCAAAGAAACGGAAAATGAATTGAACATTACGACCGGAATAATTTCCACAACCTGTCTTTCACCTTTTCTGCATTTGGAAGCATGGCAGCTTCCAGCCCTGTATTCATGGGCACAGCAGGCAGATTGAGTGCGCCCAATACTTCTACCGGTGCATCAAGCCATTGAAAACAATTGTAACTGATTCGATGCGCCAATGCTTCTGCAAACGAGTTATTTTGTTGCTCTTCTGTTAGCACCAAACATTTCCCATGTTTTTTTACAGTGGAGAAAATCAACGCTTCATCTAATGGAAACAAGGTGCGCAGATCGATCACTTCCACGGCTCCGTCAAATTGTTTGGCAGCAGCCATTGCCCAATACACACCCATGCCATAGGTAATAATGCAACAGCTCTCTCCTTCTTCAATCAGATCTTCATCGGCAGCCAGAGCAATACGTGCTTTCCCTAACGGTAACAGATAGTCGCTGGAAGGCTCCACCGTTCTTGCATCTTCCGTTCCCGGCACTTTGCTCCAGTACAAACCTTTATGCTCCAGCATCACCACCGGGTTGGGATCCAGAAACGCAGCCTTCATCAAACCCTTCATATCAGCAGCATTGGATGGATACACGATCTTGATGCCTTTAATGCTCAACAAGGTTGATTCAACACTACCGCTGTGATACGGACCGCCGCCACCATATGCACCAATGGGCACACGGATCAATGTCTGCACCGGAAATTTGCCGCAGCTTAAATACGATGATTTGGAAATTTCGGTTACCAACTGATTCAATCCGGGATAGATATAATCAGCAAACTGCACTTCCACAATTGGTTTTGCACCCACAGCACTCATACCAACTGTTGATCCGATAATATATGCTTCCTGGATCGCTGTATTGAATACACGATGATCGCCAAACTGCTCAGCCAATGTGGCTGCTTCCCGAAACACACCACCCAATCTTCTTCCAACATCCTGTCCGTAAAGAATTGCTTCCGGATATTCTTCCATCAATTCACGAATTGCAAACAACGCTGCATCCACCATCATGATCTTTTCTTTTCCGGCAGGAGAACGTTTCCCTTTCTCTTCTGTAACCGGAGTGGGAACAAATACATGATCGCTTACAGTGGCAGGATCGGGTTCAGGAGCAGCAACTGCTCTTGCAAAATCAGCTGCAACAGTTTGCTTCGCTTCATCAAAGATCTCGTGCAGCTCTTCTTCGATTATGCCATACTGTAAGCAAATTTGTTTCAGCTTTGGAAACGGATCATCGGTTGCATGTTGTTCCAGGTCTTCTTTACTCCTGTAAAATTCTTTTCGTACACCACTGGTATGATGATTCAGCAAGGGCACATAGGCCTGTACAAGATAAGGCTCCTGGTGCGTGCGTACATGCTCCACCACATGTTGCATGGTTTCAAACGCTTCTGAAAAATCACTGCCATCGCAACGGATACGATGCATACCCGGAAAGCCACCGGCATACTCATACGCATCCATGGCCCTTGCTTCTTCTGCACTTACACTGATGCCCCAGTTATTATCCTGCACCAGATAAATGATCGGTAATTTTTTCAGCACTGCAAACTGAAACGCTTCACTCACCTCTCCTTCCGTAATACTGGCATCGCCGAGTGAACAAACAACGACGGCCCCCCCACCCCCCGAAGGGGGGATTAAAGCCTCCGAAAGTTCAACTGTATTTTTTAACTCAACAGCTTTGTCAGGCAGGGAATTGTGCGGAAGCGAAGTCCTCCCTTTGGGAGGATTTAGGTGGGCCAAGTATTTCAGCCCCTGCGCCACACCGGTAGTAGGAATTACCTGCATACCTGTTGCACTGCTTTGATGGATAATGTTTGGTTTATCTGCTCCCCTGTAATTAGGGTGTGAATAATATTCTCTTCCGCCCGTAAACGGATCGTCTGCTTTGGCCAGCAATTGAAGCATCAATTCGTATGGCCGAAAGCCCAGCCCCAACAATAAACTTTCGTCACGGTAATAAGGGCTCACCCAATCAGTTGCTCTAAGTTGAAAGGCAGTGGCAAGCTGAATGGCTTCATGTCCCCGGGAGGTGGAGTGCACATATTTACAAACAAAACGATTGTTTTCATATATATCTGCCATGTGTTGTGCATAACACATCAGCTGATAGGCCTTTCGTAAAATATCCTGATTGATCATTCGCAAGCAATTGAATTGCAAAATAAAGGTAACTGCAACAAAAAAGCCATCCTGTTAAAAGAATGGCTTTGAAGAGAATGATTTTGCATTATTTATTTGATTTCCACTTCCAGCAAACTGTCGTTTTCAATAAAACCTTCCAGTATATCACCCACTACGCATTCACCCACACCTGCCGGTGTGCCGGTAAAGATGAGATCGCCGATATTGAGTGAAAAGAATTGCGACACATACGCCACGATCTGGTCAAATGTAAAG
>CAYMSG010000025.1:14916-17927 GCA_964392955.1 uncultured Chitinophagaceae bacterium
ATCATGTGACTGGTATTTCCCTGCTGTACAATTTCTTTATTCTTGTACAAACAGAAATTCATATCGTTTAAATTCTGTCCGGGCTTAATATCAATAAACTTTCCTACAACAGCCGAATTATCCCAGGCTTTGGAAATTTCCCATGGCAATCCTTTTTCTTTCAATTGCTGTTGAATATCACGTGCGGTAAAATCGATACCTATTGAATAGGCATTGTAATATTTATTGGCATGGCGTTCCTGTATATACTTTCCGTTTTTAGATACCCGGAGAACAATTTCCGCTTCGTAGTGAAGTTCGTTTGTAAACTCAGGATAATAAAAGGGCATATGGGGTTGCAGGAATGCACTTTTGGGTTTCAGGAAAATCACCGGTTCATCCGGCACATCATTTCCGAGCTCTTTGGCATGCTCAACGTAGTTACGTCCTACGCAAAAGATTTTCATTGGTTCAAATGGTTTTAGTTTCAGAATCAGGTTTATGAAAGGTCTTTGTTAGGACGGTGGATTTTAATGATGCGGCAAAGGCATCGCCGGGCAGGTTAGCGAAGTTAATATTAGAAAATTGAAAATTAAAGAGTTATTTCAATTTTGTTTGCGTGGTTCATGGTGCGCTCAATACCCGTTAGCACAAAGCTTTCCACTACCTCTACAGAAGCCTGTATTTTTTTTTGTACAATGGGCAGTTCATTATCGGTCCAGCGGCCTAATACATAATCAACCTGCTTTCCCTTGGGATAATTGTTACCAATGCCAAATCGTAACCGGGGATAAGCAATGGTTTGTAACGATTCGTGGATACTGCTGAGCCCGTTATGCCCGGCATCACTACCGCCCGGGCGTAACCGCAGTTTGCTGATGGGCAATGCCAGTTCATCCACAATCACCAATACATGCTCCAACGGAATTTTTTCTTTCTCTATCCAGTATTTTACGGCTTTACCGCTCAGGTTCATATACGTGGATGGTTGAATTAAAATCAATGTTTTGCCTTTCAGTTTCATTTCAGCAACAGAAGCCAAACGGTCAACACGGAACGAAGCCCCGTGTTTGGCAGCCAACGCTTCCACTACATCAAACCCAATATTATGACGGGTGTGCGCATACTCAGCACCAATATTTCCCAAACCAACAATTAAAAATTTCATGTGTTCATTTTATTGATTTTGGCCACATAGTATGCCCATAAATCATTTTCGGTTGATATACTTTTGCTTATGGGCATTTCATGGCAACAAATATCAACAACTTCAGGTGAATCAAATAAAAAATCCCCCTTGTAAAAAGGGGGATCAGTTTATTGAACAGCGTTTGCTTATTTCTTAGGAGCAGCTGCTTCTTCCTGCTTCAACTGACGTGTTAACACAACAGATGCAATGGGAATACGTGGAGAGTTCAACACTTCCATATTGGGAGCTTTTACATCTTCCACACGAATGTTACCATTCAGTTCAAGTGGTGTAAGATCTACTTCAATTGCTGCCTGCAGATCTTTCGGGAATGCTTTGATCTTAAGTGATTTGATCTTGGTAATTAACTTACCACCATCTCTTACACCTTTTGCAGTTCCTGTAAATTTCAACGGAATAGTGGCGATCACTTTTTTGTCATCAACCAGTTCCAGCAAATCTACGTGTGCCAAGGCATCACTTACTTTGTCGAATTGCAGATCTTTCAGGATTGTTCTGTAGCTCTTGCCATCAACCTTAACTTCAGCAATCTGGAAATCGGGCGTGTAAACCAAAGATTTGAATGCTTTGGCAGGAGCGTAGAAATTAATTTCTGCAGAGCCTCCATAAATTACACCAGGCACCATTTCCTGAGAGCGAAGTTGACGGGCGGCTTTCTTCCCGTTTTCGGTCCTCAAGTGACCCTCGATAGTAATTGTCTTCATTGTTTTATCTGTTTTAAAAATTTACTTGTTCTTTACCAGCATTCATCGCACACATTGGCGTTACGCCACTCACTATTCATCACTTATCTCTGCGCTGCGCATGCATAAATAAGCTGGTGATACTTTTGTTTTCAAATGCGTTGCGAAGTGCTACACCAAATAATTCGGCCACACTCAACACTTTGATCTTTTTACTTTCTTTCAGCAGTGGAATAGTATCACAAACCACCAGCTCTTCCAATACACTGTTCTCAATGTTTTCGTACGCTTTCCCACTCAACACCGGATGTGTAATGAGTGCCCGAACACTACGTGCACCTTTTTCTTTTAAAAGAGCAGCTGCTTTTGCCAACGTTCCTCCCGTATCACAGATATCATCGATCAACACCACATCCCTGTCTGTAACATCACCAATTACCACCATGCTTGCTATCTCGTTGGCACGTTTGCGATGTTTATCACAAATCACCATTTCTGCTTCAAAATAACTGGCCACTTCCCTGATCCGGTTGGCACTTCCTACGTCGGGGGCCGCAAAGGTAAGGTTTTCGAGCTTCAAACTCTCAATGTAAGGGATAAAAATGGAGGATGATTCCAGGTGATCGACCGGAATATCAAAGTATCCCTGGATCTGGGCGGCGTGCAGGTCCATGGTAATGATCCTGTCGGCACCGGCTGCTTCTAACATGTTGGCAATAAGTTTAGAGCCAATGGCTACCCGTGGTTTGTCTTTCCGGTCTTGCCGGGCGTAACCGTAGTACGGGATCACCGGAATTACTTTGTAAGCCGATGCACGTTTGGCCGCATCGATCATTAGCAATAATTCCAGGATGTTTTCAGCAGGTGAAAACGTACTCTGCACCAGGAAAACAATGTCGCCACGGATACTTTCCTGGAACATGGGTTGCAGTTCGCCGTCGCTGAATTTTTGGGTAAGACTTTGGCCTAAGGGAATGCCGAATTTGGCTGCTATTTTCTCGGCAAGGTACTTCGATGCTGTGCCGGAAAATATCTTGGCAGATGGGTTCATGAACTATAGTTTGTAAAGGGGTGAAATGAGGGGCGAAGATAAGCGCTTCAACTCAACTTCCGTTGAAACACAATCCACCGCTTTTCAA
>CAYMSG010000026.1:0-16464 GCA_964392955.1 uncultured Chitinophagaceae bacterium
TTTTTGCATTTCAAAAAACCACAACCTTCAACCCATACGAAAAAACAAGCTGATGAAAGTAGCTATCTACAGCAGGGTATATGAATCTGATCAGAAAGAAGATGTACAACGGTTACTCCAGGAATTAAAAGATCAGCATATTGATGTAAGTATGTACCGGGGTTTTTACGAACAGATACGACAGGATATTTCATTTGATACCGAACCAACACTCTTTCACTCTTCAGAAGACCTTAATGATTCGTTTGAATGTATGATCAGTCTCGGTGGCGATGGTACGTTACTCGACACCGTTACTATGGTTCGCAACCAGGATATTCCTCTGCTGGGTATCAACTTTGGCCGACTTGGATTTTTGGCCAGTATTGGCCGGGAAGAGCTGGAAACCGTTGTGGCCTCCTTAAAAAACAGGACATTTGTAGAAGATGAGCGCACCTTAATTCATCTGGATAGTAATATGTCGCTTTTTGGCGACACACCTTATGCATTGAATGAATTTGCTATTCACAAGCTCGATACATCATCGATGATTAAAATCCATGCATACCTCAATGGCGAATTTTTAAACAGCTATTGGGCCGATGGATTGATTGTAGCCACACCAACGGGATCAACCGGTTATTCGCTCAGTTGTAACGGCCCCATTGTGTTTCCCGACTCGGGTAGTTTCGTAATTACCCCTGTTGCTCCTCACAACCTCAATGTAAGACCCATTGTAGTTCCAGACAACAATATTATATCGTTTGAAATAGAAGGAAGAGCTGACAGTTTTTTGTGTACGCTTGATTCCCGCAAAGAGATCGTGCAAAAAACGATTCAACTGGCGGTGAAGAAAGAAGAGTTCACCGTAAGCCTCATTCGTTTGAATGAAAATAATTTTCTGCAAACCTTGCGGAACAAATTATCGTGGGGGCTCGACAGGAGAAATTAGCGGTTACAGTAATCCGATATATGAAAACCCTGATATTTGCGTTATTACATTTCTGAGAATTCTTACTGATGAAAAAATTACTGTCTTGCTTATTTGCACTTTGCTTGTTTGGAACACCATCTGCTGTAAAAGCGCAGTATGAAGGATACCGTCATGATGGTGAGTTTGGTGTTCAACTTGGAGCAGCTCATTATTTTGGTGATCTGAATCCCGACAAGCGATTGAACCGCCCCAAGATAGCAGCCGGTATTTTCTTTCGGAAACAAATCAATGATTATGTAGCGGTGCGTATTGGAGCCAATTATGCACAGCTGGGATATAGCGATGTGTATGAAAAAAAGAATGAGTTTCAGATGCGTCGCAACCTCAGCTTCAATACCAATTTGTGGGAACTGATGTTGCAGGGCGATTTTAATTTTTTCCGTTTCAACCCTACCAACCCCAACCAGCGCTTTACTCCTTATTTAACTTTTGGTGCCGGTTTTATCAGCTTCGACCCATATGCCTACCTGAACGATACAAAGTATTTTCTTCGCCCTTTAGGTACAGAAGGACAGGGATCTGCTGCTTACCCCGACAGGAAACTTTATTCCACCACAGCCTTTGCTTTCCCATTGGGTGTTGGTGTGAAATATGCCTTAAATGACAGAGTGAACTTTAACTTCGAAATTGTACACCGGTTTACCACAACCGATTTTATTGATGATGTATCGGGCACATATGCGGGTATTGCGGCTTTTCCTGTTGGCTCACCTGCTTCTTTTTTACAGGACAGAAGCTACGAAACCGGAACACCAATTGGCGTGGCCGGAACGCAACGTGGTTTCAGTGGTCAGCGAGATCAATACATAATGGCCACCGTTGGTGTTACGTTCAGCATCACTTCTTATAAGTGCCCAACCGGTTACTAGTACAGCTCTTCAAACCGCTTCCGGTATTACGTTTGCCATTTTCAGCTCTGTTTTTTCTTTAGTTGGTGCGGGTTTCAGCTGTGCTCAAAATTTTTTGAGCAAAATTTTTACTGTAAATCAATTCATTACAAAAGCGTCTTCAAAAATACTTACTGCATTCTTTGGCGGTGTGGATAAACTGTGCCTACCTTTGCGACCCGTTGCTAAAAACGGAATTTTTTCAATAAACCACGGGATGGCGTGGAAAAACAACAAACAATGAGTAAACTACATTTCACTACAAAACATGCGAACGAGGCTACCGTGCAGCGTAACTGGTACGTTGTTGACGGCACCAATCAAACCGTTGGCCGCATGTGTTCGAAAATTGCTGCTATTTTACGTGGCAAGAACAAAGCGTATTACACACCACACGTTGATTGTGGCGATTATGTAATTGTAATTAATGCTGATAAAGCTGTATTTACAGGTACAAAAACTGAGTACAAAGAATATCACAACTTTAGTGGTTACCCTGGTGGTCAGAAAATTGAAATCGCAAAAGATTTGATGCGTCGTCGCCCGGAAGTGGTAATTGAGCGTGCCGTAAAAGGTATGTTGCCTAAAAACCGTTTGGGTCGTAAGATGTACAAAAAATTATTTGTGTACGCTGGCGCAGAACATCAGCACAAAGCACAACAACCAAAAGAACTGAAATTCTAAAAAACTCGCTACAAGCTACAAGCTACAAGCATCAGCTTGAAGCGAGCAGCTAAAAGCTAAAAGCTTAAATAAAAATGGAAAAGCAAAAAAACGCAGTTGGTCGCCGTAAAGAAGCCATTACCCGTGTATTTCTGAGCAAGGGTAACGGAACAATTACCGTGAACGACAAAAACTACAAAGAATACTTCAGCCTGGTGTATTTGCAAAATCAGGTAGAGGCTCCTTTAAAGTCAATTGATTCATTAGACAAGTTTGATATCAAAATCAATGCAAGCGGTGGTGGTATTAAAGGACAAGCCGAAGCAGTAAAACTGGGTATTGCCCGTGCCCTGCTGGAAGTAAATGCTGAATATCGTCCTGTATTAAAAGCTGCAGGTTTATTAAAGCGTGATCCACGTGGTGTTGAACGTAAGAAATTTGGTAAGAAGAAAGCACGTAGAAGCTACCAGTTCTCTAAACGTTAATACAACAGCTTTAAGCCTACAGCTACGAGCTATGAGTTTTCTTCTTATAGCTCGCAGCTTAAAGCTCGGGGCTTTCAAACTAATCATACAATAACAAAAAGTATAAAATGGAAAATAACACTTCATTACAACAGCAATTACTCGAAGCAGGTGTGCATTTCGGTCACCTGAAGAAGAAGTGGAATCCCAAGATGTTGCCTTACATCTTTGCTGAAAAGAAAGGTATTCACATCATCGACCTCAACAAAACCGTTGAAGGTTTGCAGGAAACTGCAGCTGCTATGAAGCAACTGGCACGCAGTGGTAAAAAGATCATGTTTGTAGCTACAAAAAAGCAGGCAAAAGAAATTGTTACTGAGTGTGCGCAGAAAGTAAACATGCCATATGTAACTGACCGTTGGTTAGGTGGTATGTTAACCAACTTCAACACCGTTCGTAAGAGCGTGAAGAAAATGCAAAGCATTGAAAAAATGCTGAGCGATGGTTCATTCGACAGCATTACCAAGAAAGAGCGTTTGCAATTGAGCCGTGATAAGGAGAAAATGGAAAAAGTATTGGGCGGTATCGCAAACATGAGCCGTATCCCTGCTGCTTTGTTCCTGGTTGATATTGGTCATGAGCACATCGCTTTGTCTGAAGCAAAACGTTTAGGCGTTACAACCTTTGGTGTAGTTGATACCAACTGCGATCCAAACAAAGTTGATTACTTCATTCCCGGTAACGATGATGCTACAAAGTCAATCGCTATCATTACACAATACATCACTGCAGCTATTGCCGAAGGTTTAGCTGAGCGCCAGGTTGAAAAAGAAGAAGATGATTCTGAAGAAGTGGAAGAAAAAGGTCCACGTTTTGACGAAGGTGAAGAAGGTGGCAGAGACAGAGGCGGACGTGGTGGCAACCGTGGCGGTGGCCGTGGTCCTGGCGGTAACGCCGGTGGTCCTGGTGGCGCACCAAAACGTCGTGTACCAAGCACACAAAAGCGTACTTCTGCAAGATAATTTCTGCAGAAAGTAAGCCTTGAGAAGAATAACAATCTCATAAAATAAAAATGCTTTCTGCGTAAGTTGAATCATGAACTTTTGCAGAAAGCATTTTTGAATGAACCTGATTTTAAATTTTCAAATTTTATACAATGTCAACTGTAACAATTAGTGCACAGGATATTAATAAGCTCCGCCAGGCAACTGGTGCGGGTATGATGGATTGCCGCAAAGCGTTAACTGAAACAAACGGCGACTTTGAAGCTGCGATCGACTGGTTACGTAAGCAAGGTCAGAAAGTAGCTGCAAAGCGTAGCGATCGTGAAGCGAAAGAAGGTGTGGTAATTGCACAAACAAGTGCAGACCATAAAGTAGGGTTTGTTGTATGCATCAGCTGCGAAACAGATTTCGTGAGCAAAAATGCAGACTTCGTTGCATTTGCACAATCAATTGCAGATGCTGCCGTAGCAAATGATGTAAAAAGTGTTAATGAATTGAATGCAGCTGAAGTAAACGGTGCAAAAGTTGCTGATCTTATCAACGATAAGCTCGCTGCTATCGGCGAAAAAATCGGTGTCAGCAAGTTTGAGCGTATTGAAGCTCCTTATGTAGCATCTTATATTCACGGTGCATACCGCATGGGTGTATTGGTTGGTTTGGATAAAGAAGCTGCTGATGCAGGTAAAGATGTTGCCATGCAGATTGCAGCGATGAACCCTGTAGCAGTTGATGCAGACAGCGTACCTGCTGATGTAGTAGCTCGTGAAAAAGATATCATCATGGACTTGATGAAACAAGATCCGAAGATGGCAGGTAAACCAGAAGAAATGATCGCTAAGATCGCTGAAGGAAAAATGAATGCATTCTTTAAAGAGCAAACTTTGTTAGCTCAGGCTTTCGTGAAAGATGCTTCTAAGAGCGTTGCTGATTACCTGAAAGCTTCAGGTGATGTAAAAGTGACTTCGTTTAAGCGTGTTGCTTTAGGATAATTCTTAAACTCACTTTACTGTATAAAGAAAGCCCTCGCATGTGAGGGCTTTCTTATTTTCATCTGTATAAATTACCGCCATCCGCCACCTAACGATTTGTACAATTGAATAGAAGTAAACAGTTGCTGCTTTCTTGTTTCAACCAATTCCAGTTTTGCTTTCAATCTGTTCTGTTGTGCATAGAGTACTTCCAGATAAGTAGCCCGTCCTGTGCGGAACAACTCCTGCGCAATAAGAATCGATTGTGAAAGTGCATTCGTTTCTTCTGTTTTCAATTGATAAATCTGTTTCAGATTATCTGCACGCAATAAACCTGTGTACACTTCAGTATATGCCTGTACAATTGTTTTGCTGTACTGGTATAGCGATTCCTGCTGAGCTGCTGTTGCAGTATTGAACGCAGCTTTTACCCCTGCACGGTTAATGAGCGGTGCTGTTAAACTACCAACCAATGCATACGCAAGTGATTGTGGTGTTTGAAACAGCAGATCGGGGCGAAACGCCTGGTAACCGATACCTGCAGTAATATTTAACGATGGATAGAACGCAGCTTTTGCAGCAGCTACGTCTGCTTTAGTTGCACTTACCAGCAGTGCTGCCTGTCGAACATCGGGCCGGTTTTCCAGCAATGCAGCAGGTATACCAGGTTTGATGATGTCAGCAAATGGTTGCTGCGCAAAGGAAGCAGTGTGTTGAATGCTTTGCGGTAATCTTCCTGTAAGCAAGTTTATTTTGCTTTCTGCCTCGATCAACTGCTGCTGTAGATTTAAACGAAATGCCTGCAGGTTGATGAGTTGTGCTTCAAATTGTTTAACAGCAAGTTCATTTAACACTGCTGCTTCTTTTTTGGCTTTCACTACTTCAAATGCCTGCTGTTGCAAAGCAATGGTTTCATCGATGATGCGGATGGTTTCATCAATGGCCTGCAACTCATAGTAAGCACTTGCAAGATCACTTACAAGATTGGTAAGAATGAAATTCTTTCCTTCGGTACTTGCAAGATAGCGTGACACCGCAGCCTTTTTTCTGTTCTTCAACTTTCCCCACAAATCAATTTCCCAACTTGATTGAAAGCTCGGAAAATAATCGGGCAGGTTGGTGGGAACAATTTTACCGGGCAACATAAATGTGCTGGCGTTACCTGCACCATCCATGGTGTACAAACCATAACGGCGTAATGCACCAACAACCGAAGCATCAACTCTTGGTTTTAATGAACCGTTACTAAGTAGTACATCCGACTGCGCAATACGGATGCGTTGCAAGGCCATCTGCAAATCGTAATTATTGGCAATGGCCGTATCGATCAACTGCTTCAGATACGGATCGGTAAACAATTGCTGCGGACTTGTAAGTGCACTGTTGCTGCTGTCTGCTGTATTGGTATATGATGCTGGCAGTACAACAGGTTTTACTTCCTGTACCTGTTGTGTTGGTACACAACTGTGCAATATGGTTGCGGCAATAAGGCCAAGGCCTGCGATATAAATTTGTTTCATGTGTTCATTTTGTTTTAGGAATTTGTCACATGCTAGTCGCTATCAAATTTTCTTCATTGGTTGATATACTAGCTCGAAATTTTGATAGCTCATTTCATTACTTAAACTGTTTCGGTGAATGGTTTTTCTTCTTTGCGTTTGTTTTTATTACGTCGGTCGGCGATTGTTGCAAATACAACATACAAGCCCGGTATGATGATGACACCGAGAATGGTACCGAACAACATGCCGCCTGCTGCTGCAGAGCCGATGGTTTTGTTACCAATCTCACCTGCACCTGATGCAAGCATCAATGGTATTAACCCGGCAATAAACGCAAAGGATGTCATGAGAATAGGACGTAAACGAAGTGCTGCTGCTTCAACTGCTGCCTGCAGTGGTTTCATTCCTTCACGATGTTTCATAGCTGCAAACTCAATAATGAGGATGGCGTTCTTGCCCAGAATACCAATGAGCATGATCATGGCAATTTGTGCATAGATGTTGTTTTCGAGCCCCATCAACATCAACATAAATAAAGCTCCAAATACACCTACAGGCAACGAAAGAATGACAGGAAACGGCAGTAAGAAACTTTCGTACTGTGCTGCAAGTAATAAATACACAAACAACAAACAGATGATGAAAATGTAAATGGCCTGGTTACCTGCATTCGCCTGGTCTCTTGATGAACCCGCCCAATCGTAACCATAACCTTTCGGTAACTTGGTGGCTGCTACTTCTTTAATGGCTGCAATGGCTTGTCCGCTGCTGAAGCCTGGAGCAGGTTGTCCGTTGATCATGGCTGAAGGATACATATTGTAACGTGTTACCTGTTCGGGCCCGTACACTTTTTCTACACGCAGAAACGAAGAGAACGGTACCATTTCGCCTTTGTCGTTTTTGATGTACAGTTTCAACAGGTCATCGGGTTGTGCACGGTATTGCGGCAACGCCTGCACCATTACCCTGTACAACTGACCAAAGCGGATAAAGTTGGTGGCGTATTCACTGCCGATGAGTGTTTGCAATGTGCCCATCGCATTATCAGCGGTGATCCCTTTTTGTGCAGCAAGATCACCATCAATGTGCAACAGGTACTGAGGGAACTTTGCATTGAAAGTGGTGAAGGTATTATTGATCTCCGGACGTTTGTTTAACTCCGCAACAAATGCATCGGCTGCCTGTTGCAGTTTTTGCAGATCACCACTGCCGGTACGATCAAGCAAACGCAATTCGAAACCACTGGAGTTACCATAACCCGGTACCGGTGGTGGTGTAAAGAATTCGATGCTTGCATCTTTAATGTGTTTGGTTTTTTCTTCCAGCTCACGAATAATTTCAGCATCGGATTGTTTACGCTCATCCCAGTTTTTCAAACTGATCAGGTTCATGCCATACACCGCACCCACACCTTCGGATAACACACTGTAACCCGAAAGACCCGATACAGAACTTACCGCATCCATCTTTTGTGCAATCTGTTGTACTTCATCAACCACTTTATCTGTACGCTCCAGTGTTGCACCCGATGGTGCAGTGATGTTGGCATAGATAGCACCTTGGTCTTCGTTCGGAATAAAACCAGAAGGAACCAATTTGCCAACAAGTCCCGCACTTATCGTAAAGAATAATAAAACGCCAAACGTAACAACTCTGCGGTTGGCGATAATGTTGAGTAATTTTTTATAGCGAGCGGATAAACCATTGTACCATTTATTAAAACCATCGAAGAAACGTGTAAGCAAGTTTTTCTTTTTGGCCGGATGTGCATGCGTGGCATGTGGATTTTTCAGAAACATCATACACAACGCCGGTGTTAAGGTTAATGCTGTTACACCCGATAACACAATCGATACCGCCATGGTTAACGAGAACTGGCGATAGAAAATACCTGTGGGTCCTTCCATGAATGCAACAGGAACAAATACAGCCGACATGACTAACGTGATCGCAATAATGGCTCCGCTGATTTCACGCATGGCCTGTTCGGTAGCACGACGTGCACCCATACCGCTGCGTTCCATTTTTTCGTGCACTGCTTCTACCACTACAATGGCATTATCCACCACAATACCAATGGCGAGTACCAATGCAAACAAGGTGATGAGGTTGAGTGAGAAACCCATCAGCTGCATAAAGAAGAAGGTGCCGATCAATGAAACAGGAACAGCAAGAATGGGGATGATGGTTGAACGGCCATCCTGTAAGAAAATAAACACCACTAATGCAACAAGAATAAAAGCTTCAATCAGTGTTTTAATTACTTCCCTGATGGATGCATCCAGAAAGGCCGATACATCATAGCTGATGGTGTAATCCATGCCGGGTGCAAAGGAAGCTGCTTTAATTTCCTGCATCCGGTCTTTGATCTTTTGAATAACATCTTTTGCATTGGTGCCGGGCCGCTGCTTGATCATGATAGCAGCTGAAGGCTTTCCGTTTTCTTTCGATAACACATCATACTCCTGCGAATCGAATTCAACTTCTGCAATATCTTTCAAACGTAAGAGTTCACTTCCTTCCTCACTCCGTAATACAATATTTTCATACGCTTCTTTACTGTTGTGCTTACCGGTATACTTTAATACGTACTGTACAGATTGTGCTGCTTTACCCGAGCTTTCACCAATTTTACCTGGTGCTGCTTCTACGTTCTGTGCTTTCAGCATGGCAATGACTTCAGCAGCTGAAAGATTGTACATTACCATTTTGTCGGGTTTCAACCAAATACGCATCGCATATTCACGTGAGCCCATAATGTCGGCAAAACCTACACCCTCAATACGCTTCAGTTCAGGAAGAATATTAATGTCGGTAAAGTTGAACAGGAATTTTTCGTCGAGTGTGGTATCCGAACCAAGGATGTTCAGGTACATCAACATACTGTTTTGTACTTTCTCTACAATTACACCTGCTTTGATCGCTTCTTCCGGAAGTTCGTCGAGTGTTGATGATACACGGTTCTGCACATTTACTGCAGCCACATCAGGATCGGTTCCTGCTTTAAATACAATTTGAATTACACTGGTACCATCGTTACCCGATACAGATGACATGTATGCCATCCCCGGCACACCATTGATCGCACGTTCAAGTGGAGTAACCACTGCTTTAACAACTGTTTCTGCATTGGCACCTGTATACTTACTCGTTACTGTTACTTCGGGTGGAGCAATATCCGGAAACTGAGTAACGGGTAATTGTGTTAACGATAAAAGTCCAAGCAAAGTGATGATCACCGATATTACAATGGATAATACCGGGCGATGAATAAACTTCGATGTCATGTTGGTTCTTTAGTTTTTGCTGATGTACGTAGCGGATTCCGGTTCGATGAGTTGAGGATTGATGGCATCGCCATCTTTTACATTCTCCACACCTTCGTACACGATCTTATCATCTTTTGAAATGCCCCGTTCTACAACATAGTAATGCGGAATACGCATTTTTGGAACGATGGTTTTTTGTACTGCTTTATTTTTTTCATCAACAGCAAATACAAAAACTTTATCCTGTATTTCAAAAGTGGAACGCAATGGAACCAACATTGCATTTGTGAGCGGCTTGGTAATAATGATTTTTCCGTTTCCACCATGTTTGAGTATGGCTTCGGGATTGGGGAAACGTGCACGGAACGCTATGTTTCCTGTTGAAGCATCGAATTCGCTTTCCGAAACTTCTATCTTACCGGCATGGTCGTACAAACTGTTATTGGCCAACAGTAACTGTGCTGTTTTAAACTCCTCCTGCTCACCTGCAGTGATATAATTTAAATAATCACTTTCTGATAAGTTGAAGTAGGCAAACACTTCTTTGTTATTAGAAATGGTAGTAAGCAGTGTGCCTTCTTCAACTAAACTTCCCCGTTTGTTGGGAATACGATTGATGACTCCATTGAAAGGAGCTCGTACTTCTGTAAACGAAAGATTCAGTTTTGCCATTGCAATCGCAGAATTGGCTTCGTCTATCTTAGCCTGGATGGCTTCTTTCTTTGCCTGCACCATTTCCAGTTCTGTTTTGGAAACGATATTTTTTTCTACGAGCGATTTTGTATTTTTTAATTCTACCTCAATTGCTTTCAGTTCGGCAGTTGCACTTTTCAATTGTGCATTTGCTTTTAACAGATCTTCTTTATACGAACGACTGCTGAGTGTAAACAGCAATTGTCCGGCAGCCACTTCTTTTCCTTCATCAACATGAATATGCTCAATAAATCCTTTTACACGTGTGCGGATCTCAACATTTTGTAATGCCTGTATTTCGGCAACATATTCTTCCTGGTACACCGTGTCAACCAGCATGGGCTTGATTACCTGGAATTTTTCAGCTTTCTGATCTGTTGTTTTCTCTTTTGATGCGCAGGAAAGAATCGTAAATGGTAATGCGGCGCATAGTAATACATACACTGCAGCAGATGTTGTCTGACGATAGTTCATACAGTAAATTTTTGGATGGTTCAATACAGATCTGGTCTTCGACCAGATGAATTAAATACAAGGATGGATGCATGAAGCAACCACGAATCAGTAAAAAATTATGAATGGTACTGCTCGGGAGGCGGAGCAATTACATCTGTAGTTAGAATAGGTAATTTCCCTTCGGGATATTCTGCAAACTTCAGTTTGTTAGCTGTAAGTGCCGGGTGAGGTATCAGATCATTTCGTTGAAATAAACGATGACAATACGTTTCTTCAATACTGTTTTCAAGTGTTTTGTCGTCTTTTTCATCAGGAGTGTCATCTTTCTGCTCCAGCAATATCTCAGTTACCCATTCAATGAGTGAACCCATATGGTCATCACTCCCTTTGAGCTGTGCAGTAAACGATTCCGGCACCTGTGGTAACAGGAGGGCACTGTTTACAAAAAGCAGAACAAGTATGAATGAAGTAATTTTTTTCACGAAGTTGCAAAGATAGCACGAATGCAGTTTTTGCAAATGGTAAAAAAAGGCAAAAGCGGGTCCGGATCATTCGGGAAAGTCACAGAACTGTAACTTTTATAGAAAGATTAGTTGTATAACGGAGCAAGCTGCTGTTTCTTTGTTTACTTAAACAATGATTATGCTTCAAGAAAAAGAACAGTTTATCAACGAAACTTTTCCGGCATTGTTACAACAGGCGAATAGTGATATTACTCCCAAATGGGGCAAAATGGATTTTCAGCAAATGCTGGAACATGTAGCCGACTTCTTCCAGGTGTCAACACAAAAGCAACATTATCCGCTGGTATCGCCACCCGAACATATGCCGAAGCTCAAAGAATTTTTAATGAGTGATAAACCCTTTCGTGAAAATACAAAAGCGCCCACAAGCATTATTGGTGAAGAACCGTTGCCGTACAGATATGCAAGTGTGGATGAAGCGATGCAGGAAGTAATTGCTGAAGTGAACTATTTTTTTCAACTCTATGCCGATGAACCGGAAATGACAGCAGTGCATCCGGTTTTTGGTGAACTGAATTACGAAGAATGGGTACGGCTGCATTACAAGCATGTAACGCATCATTTACGTCAGTTTGGTTTGTTATAATCTAAGAAAAATACACAAGCTCACTTTCCGAACAGGCATACTGCCTTACCTTCGTTAACCTAACGATTATTAGCATATGAATAAACTTGGTAACTATATTACCGGCAGCTGGATCAATGGCGACGGTGATGGTCAGCTTTTATACAACGCCGTTACGGGCGAGCCCGTGGCAACAGCTTCTACAAAGGGATTAGATTTTCAATCGATACTGCATTATGCACGAACCGTGGGCAATCCCGCCTTGCGTAAGATGACCTTTCATGAACGGGGGAATATGTTGAAGGCGTTGGCCTTGCATCTGCGGAATCATCTCAATAAATTTTATGCAGTCTCTTACCAGACAGGCGCTACCAAAGCCGATAGCTGGGTAGATATTGAAGGCGGCATTGGTAATTTATTTGCCAATGCATCGTTACGCCGCAAATTTCCCGATGATGTGATTTGCATCGATGGCGAAAGCCACAACCTTAGCAAGAACAATACATTTATGGGTACGCATATTCTTTCGCCGAAAGAAGGGGTAGCGGTCCACATCAATGCGTTTAACTTTCCTGTGTGGGGAATGCTGGAGAAAATTGCTGTCAATTTATTGGCAGGTGTTCCTGCTGTAGTTAAACCTGCAACAGTAACCGCTTATTTAACCGAAGCAGTGGTGAAGGAAATTATTGCTTCTAAAATTTTACCCGAAGGTGCCTTGCAGTTGATCTGCGGTAGCGCAGGTGATTTGCTCGATCATGTAAACAGCCAGGATGTGGTAACATTTACCGGTAGTGCATCAACAGGTTTACTGCTGAAGAGTAATGCAAATATTCTCAGAGAAAATGTGCCCTTCAATATGGAAGCCGATTCATTGAACTGTATTGTATTAGGAGATGATGTAAAACCCGGTATGCCCGAGTGGGACATATTTGTAAAGGAAGTGCGCAAAGAAATGACCTTGAAAGCAGGTCAGCGTTGTACAGGCATCCGCCGAATATTTGTACCGGAAACTAAAATGGAAGATCTGTGGAAAGCCATAGCAACTTCGCTTTCGCAAACAACCATTGGTAATCCGCTCAATGAAAAAGTGCGGATGGGTTCGCTTGCAGGCGAAACACAACGCAGAGAAGTACGGGAACAGGTGCAGAAATTATTGGCATCGTCTCAAATGGTGTACGGCAGTTTAGATAGTGTGGATGTGGTAGATGCCGATGCAAACAAAGGTGCTTTTCTTTCACCCATATTATTGATGAATGAATTACCCTGGGCTTCAGCCCAGGTGCATGAAGTAGAAGCGTTTGGTCCGGTGAGTACCATTATGCCTTACAAAACAATGGATGAAGCCATTGCATTAAGTAAGCTGGGCAAGGGTAGTTTGTGTTCTTCTGTTGTTACTGCCGATCATAAAACTGCACGCCAATATGTTATTGGTGCAGCAACACACCACGGTCGTATACTGGTATTAAATAATGAATGCGCCAAAGAAAGTACAGGTCATGGTTCGCCATTGCCATTGCTGGTGCATGGTGGTCCCGGCCGTGCTGGTGGTGGTGAAGAAATGGGCGGACTGCGTGGTGTAAAACATTATCTGCAACGTACCGCTATACAAGGTTCGCCAACAACGCTGACTGCGGTTACCAATGTGTATCAGCAAAACGCACAAGGAAAAGACCCCGGCAAACATCCGTTTAAAAAATATTTTGAAGAGCTGCAAATCGGCGATCAGATCATCACCGAAAAACGAATGATCACCAGTGAAGACATTGACCGTTTCGCAGACTTAAGTGGCGATCATTTCTACGCACATATTAAAACCACCGATTTTACCGGAACCATGTTTGAGCAGCAGGTAGCGCATGGTTATTTCATTATGAGCATTGCTGCCGGTTTGTTTGTAGACAGCTACGATATCAATCCCGTGCTGTTGAATTATGGTATTGATGAGTTGCGGTTTACCAAACCTGTTTATCCGGGTGCGGAAGTGTACATTCGTTTTACCTGTAAAGAAAAATTACCGAACGATAAACGGGTAGTGGAAAAGCCGGAAGACTTTAAACGGGGCGATGATATTGAAAAAGGAATTGTGAAATGGCTGGTGGAGTTTTTTGATGAAACGGATGAACTGACGGGGGTAGCCACCATTCTAACGATGGTAAAGAAAATGAATCAGTAAGTCGTTGCAAATACGGAAACTGCTACGTAATTTAAGAGTACAATAAAAACAGGTAGTTATGGTAACGGAGATAAACGAAGCATATATAAAATCTGAAACACATCAGGGAATCACTTCAATTGAATTTTTTCATCCGCAAAGCAACTCTTTACCCGGTCATTTATTAAATGAACTGGCGCATAGTATTAAGCAGGCGGCTGCTGAACCCAAAACACATGTGATTGTGTTGCGATCAGGCGGAACGAAAGCATTTTGTGCAGGTGCAAGTTTTGATGAGTTGATGACAATCAAAAATGCAGAGGAAGGACTGCAGTTTTTCAGTGGTTTTGCAAAAGTGATCAATGCCATGCGGAAGTGCCCGAAGTTTATTATTGCACGTGTTCACGGCAAATGTGTTGGCGGAGGTGTAGGAATTGCTGCTGCAGCCGATTATGCAATTGCTGTGGAAGGATCGGATGTAAAGTTGAGTGAACTGGCAGTGGGCATCGGGCCGTTTGTAGTGGGCCCGGCAGTTGAACGTAAAATAGGTACGTCAGCTTTTTCACAACTCTCGATCGATGCCGCCAGTTGGAGAAATGCGGATTGGGCCAAGCGGAAAGGGTTGTTTGCAGAACTGCACCCGACCGTTGAAGCAATGGATGAGTCAATTGTAAAACTAACAACAACACTCACCCTGTCCTCTCCGGAAGCAATGGCCGAAATGAAAAAAATATTCTGGAAAGGAACGGAGCATTGGGACGAACTGCTAACAGAACGGGCAAAAATAAGTGGACGTTTAGTGCTGAGCGATTTCACAAAAAACGCCATCGCAAAATTTAAAGCGAAGAGTTGAGTAATGCCTTCATCTAATTAGACAATAAAAAGAAATGCCTCTTGAACAAGAGGCATTTTCAGTTGTTCAGTTTTATATTTTTAGAACATGATTCAAACTTTCTCTGCCGATAATTTTGAGACTTACTGCGATCTTCTTTCAAAAAAAGACAAACATCTAAAAGCCATCATCAAAGAATATGGATATCCTCCAATGTGGACGAGAAAGCAAGGATTTGAAACACTCATCCTTACCATACTTGAACAGCAGGTTTCATTGGCGGCAGCATTTGCAGCCTATAAAAAATTAAAAGCAAAAATTGGCGTTGTTACACCCGCCAAAATTCTGGCAATGAGTAATGAAGAATTGCGTGAATGTTATTTTACCCGGCAGAAACAGGTGTATGCAAAGGAATTGGCAACGGCAGTTGTAACAAAGCAACTGCCGTTAAAAAAATTCAGTTCAATGCCGGATGAAGAAGTACGTATGCATCTAACCTCGATCAAAGGAATCGGTAACTGGACAACCGATGTGTACCTGATGCATGCACTGCAACGCACCGATCTTTTTCCACTTGGCGATATTGCATTGGTGAACAGTTTAAAGGAAACCAAACAACTGGATCCGCACATCAGCAAAGAGGAAATGCTGGCCATTGCCGAACCGTGGAGGCCCTACCGTACAGTTGCAGCCATGATCTTGTGGCATGCGTATATCAAAAAACGAAACCTCAAAGTGGAGGCATAAAAAAATCCCCCGTTGTAACGGGGGATTTTTTTAAAGATTGTCAAACTCGTAAAGTTCATCGAGATGAGTACCGGCCTCCATCTCAAATACATTTTTAATGACACCATCGTTCAGACCGTACACCCATCCGTGAAGGTGAGGTGCTTGTCGTTCTTTCCATGCTTTTTGTACAATTGACGTCTTTGCCAGGTTCATTACCTGCTCCTGTACATTCAGCTCAATTAAACGATTTGCTCTTGCATCTTCTGATTCAATTGCATCCACTTCTTCACGGTGAAAACGATACACATCTTTAATATTACGCAACCACTTATTAATTAAACCAATGCTTTTTCTTGTCATTGCTGCTTTTACACCACCGCAACCGTAGTGGCCGCATACAATAATATGTTTTACTTTCAACACATTCACAGCATATTCCAAAACACTTAACATGTTGAGATCGGTATGTACAACCATGTTGGCGATATTACGGTGAATAAAGATTTCACCAGGCTGTGTTTGTGTAATTTCATTGGGTGGTACACGGCTGTCGCTGCAACCGATCCATAAAAATTCCGGCGTTTGTAAGTTTACAAGACGACTGAAAAATTCAGGATCTTCTTTTACTTTTCTTTCGGCCCAGCTTTTGTTTTCTACTAGCAGTTTCTCGTATGATTTCATGTTAAAGGTTGATTTTGATTTTTATAAATGTATTAATTTAGTTCTTCCTGCATTTCTTTTTTCATGCCGGAAACATGGCTTAATGTATTCTCAATTTTGTAT
>CAYMSG010000026.1:16474-17820 GCA_964392955.1 uncultured Chitinophagaceae bacterium
TATGCTTCTTTAAAACCTACCAGGTCAACTTTGATGTTTTTATCTACTGAAGTATAATCAACAAAATCTTTGATAAGCTCCAGTACATCATGGTCAATATAAACAGTTTCGCTGGCATCAATAATTACATTACTGTCATCGGGCAGATGTACAAGTGTTTGCTTAATGGCCGCTTTGTTGAGGAACGATACTTCCTGCGCCAGTTTTATTTTGATGACCTCGCCCTCTTTGTGTTTATCCTTGCGGAAGAAGTAGGCCAGTTTCATATTTCCACGGAGAATAAACAGGATGCTGAATACAAGACCAATACCTACACCTTTCAACAGATCAGTAAACACAACAGCAACAACTGTAATTACAAACGGTATAAATTGAAATTTACCATTGTGCCACATGTGTTTGAATACTTTGGGGCTCGCAAGTTTTAAACCAATAAGAATAAGAACGGCAGCGAGTGTAGAATAGGGTATTTTATTGAGAATGTTTGGTATCAGAATAACAGCGAGCAGTAAAAAAGTACCATGCGCAATCGTAGCCATTTTGGTACGGCCACCTGAGTTGATATTGGCTGATGTACGCACAATTACGGATGTCATTGGAATACCGCCAATTAAACCCGATAATAAATTACCAATGCCTTGTGCCCTTAATTCTTTATTACCGCTTGAATATCGTTTCAACGGATCCATTTTATCTGCTGCTTCAAGACACAGTAAAGTTTCAATACTGGCAACAATAGCAATGGTTACACCCAATATCCAAACAGAGCTATTGGTAAAACCAGAAAAATCAGGCATTGAAAACTGGCTCACAAATTCACTGAATGATGCGGCAACAGGAAGACTTACCAGATGTTCTTTCCCTACTGCAAGCTTAGAGCCGGTTGCTATGAAAACTTCGTTGACGAGTACCCCCGCAATAACAGCAACAAGCCCTCCGGGAATTACTTTGATCTTTTTTAAGAAAGGTACTTTGTTGAACGCAATCAGAATTGCAACTGAAATCAATGTTATAATGACAGCACCATAATGAACAGAATTAATGGCATCGGTAATTGCAGTTAAGGTATTGTGGCCTGTATTGTTTTCGATGAATGCAAAATCGCCCTCACTGTCTTTGTCGTAGCCTACGGCATGTGGTATTTGTTTTAAAATGATGATGATACCAATACCGGCCAGCATCCCTTCAATTACATTCGATGGGAAATAATTGGAAATGGTACCGGCTTTTAATAAGCCAAGGATCAGTTGAATGGCACCGGCGATCATAACGGCTGCCAGGAATAATTCAAATGACCCCAGCGTATTGATACCAGCCAATACAATGGCGGTGAGCCCGGCGGCGGG